>DATAPS010000245.1:0-4781 GCA_036265085.1 Acetobacteraceae bacterium
GGCCTTCCGCCTCCTCGATCTTCCCGTGCAGGAACGCCGGCATCTGCCGTGTCCTGTGCTCGGCGAAGCCGGCGCGGATGGTCAGGCAGGGGTGGCCGGTCATGTTGCCGACCACCGTCATCGGGCCGGTCATCGCCGGCGCGAGCAACACGTCCACGCGGCGGAAGATCGCGTCGATCTCCTGCATCACGCGGCGGCGCAGCCGGTCGAGCTGGATGTGGTCGACCGCCGAGAGGAAGCGCGCCTTGCGGAAGCTGTTCGGCCACGCGCCCGGATCCTGCCGGGCCAGCGTGTCGTCGGTGTCCTCGAGCGTCAGATCCTCGAACGCCGCCGCCGCCTCGGCGAACAGCAGGTGCCGCAGCGCGTCGTACGGGAGATCGGGGAGGGTGATCGGGACGGCGACCGCGCCGACGGCGCGCACTGCATCCAGTGCGGCGATATCGAGCGGGTCGGTGAAATCCGCCTCGTTGTATCCCACGCGCATCCCGATCGCGGAGCCGGTCGCATCCCATCCAAAGGGCGCGGCGATGCTGCATTCGTCACGCGGATCCAATCCGTTGATCGCCGCCAGGATCAGTGCGGTGTCCTCGACCGCCCGCGTGATCGGACCGATTTTGTCGAGCGACCAGCACAGGGCCATCGCGCCCGCGCGCGACACGCGGCCGAAGGTGGGGCGCAGCCCGGTGGTTCCGCACCTTGCGCAAGGTGAGACGATCGAGCCGAGCGTCTCGGTGCCGATCGCGAACCCGGCAAGTCCCGCCGCGACCGCCGACGCCGATCCGGCACTTGATCCGCTCGAGCCTTCCTCGGTGTTCCAGGGGTTGCGCGTGCGGCCGCCATACCAGATGTCGCCATATGCGAGCGCGCCCACGCTGGTCTTGCCGATCAGCACCGCGCCGGCCTCCGCCAGCCGCCGGACCACCGCGGCGTCGCTATCGGGTACCCGCGTCGCGAACGGCTCGGCGCCCCAGCCGGTCGTGATTCCCGCGGTGTCGAGGATGTCCTTCGCGGCGTAGGGAATCCCGTGCAGCGGCCCAAGCCATTTGCCGCCGGCGAGCAGCGCGTCGGCGCGTTCCGCCTGGGCGAGCGCGAGCGTCTCGGTGACGGTCGCGAAGCAGAACAGGCTCGCTGCGTGGCGGCGGATGCGATCGAGGTAGATGCGCGTCAGCCGGACGGAGCTGAGCTGCCCGCCCGCGATCCACGCGGACAGGCGATGGACGGGCGCGAAGGCGATGTCCTCGTCCGAGGGAGGGGGTGCGGGCGCCGCACGCGGGATGTTGAGTGCGGTTTGCGCGGGCATGACGAAGCCCGGCAGCCGCGGGTCGAACAGGGTCGCGGGCGGCAGCGCGTTCGGCAGCTTCACCGCACGCCGCCGGACGGCAAGCTCCACCTGCCCCGGGAGGTTGTCTCGCATCTCAGCGCGTTCGGCGTCGGTGTAGCGAATGCCGAGCAGGCGCTCCGCCGCGTCCAGTGTGGCGTCGTCGATCGTCAGGTCGGTCATGCCGCGAACGTAACCCCTGACCGCGCTGCCGGCTACCCGCCCCCGATCTTCGGGATGAGAACGATTTCGCTCTCCGGGTTCAGCGCCGCGCCGAACGAGTCCTGATGGATCACGCCGTCGATCGCGACCGCCATGCCGTCCTCGACCTGTTTGCCGAGGCCGGGGAAGCGCGCCTCGAGCTCGCCAATCAGCTTGCGGAAGGTCGTCGCCGTCACCTGGAAGTCGGTCTGCCCGCCCGTGAAGGGCCGGCAGACCGAGCCCATGATGACGACGTGCGGCATCAGCCCCGCGCCGCGTCGAGTGCCGCGCGCAGCTTCGGCGGCGACATCGGCAGACTGTGCATCCGTACTCCCGTCGCAGCGCGGACCGCGTTCGCCACCGCCGCGAGCGGCGGGATGATCGGCACCTCGCCCACGCCCCGCGCGCCGAACGGGGCTTGCGGATTGGGGACTTCGACCAGCACCGCGTCGATCATCGGCAGGTCGGAGGCGAGGGGGACACGATAGTCGAGGAAACCCGCGTTCTGGAGCTGGCCTTTGCCGTCGTAGACGTATTCCTCGTTCAGCGCCCAGCCGATGCCCTGCACCGCGCCGCCCTGAACCTGCCCCTCGACATAGGACGGGTGGATGGCTCGGCCCACGTCCTGGACGGCCGTGTAGCGCAGGACCGTCACCTTGCCCGTTTCGGGGTCCACCTCGACGTCGCAGACATGCGTGCCGAAGCCGGGCCCCGCGCCCTGCGCGTTGATATTCGCTTCCGCGCCGATCGGGCCGCCGGTTTTCGCCGCCTTCAGCGCGATCGCCGCGAGCGGCAGCGGATCGAACCCGCCGGCGTTGTGGCCTGCTGGCACTGCCTCGCCGTCACGCCAGTCGACGGCTTCGGGCGGGATGTCCCAGATCATCGCGGCGCGCTGCTTGAGGATTTCGACCACCTTCTCCGCCGCCTGCACCGTCGCCATCCCGACCGCGAAAGTCACGCGGCTGCCGCCGGTCATGCCGGAGAAGCCGATCGAGGCGGTGTCGGCGACGATCGGGCGGCATTTCTCGACGGGGATCCCCAGGACTTCCGCCGCCATCATGGCGAGCGAGGCGCGCGAGCCGCCGATGTCGGGGTTGGCGGACACCACGCTCACCGTGCCATCCTCGTTGACATGCACGGCCGCGGAGGATTCGCCGCCGATGTTGAACCAGAAGCCGGACGCCACGCCGCGCCCCTGATTCTTGCCGAGCGGGACGGCGTAGTTCGGATGCGCCTTGGCGGCGCGCATTACGTCGATGTTGCCGATATTGCGGAACGTCGGGCCGTAAGCGGCCTTTGTGCCATCCTTCGCGCCGTTCTTGATGCGCAGCTCGAGCCCGTCCATACCGAGCTCGCGCGCGAGGTCGTCGAGCGCGCTCTCCACCGCGAAGGCCGAGATTGGCGCGCCGGGCGCCCGGTAGGCGGCGACCTTCGGGCGGTTCGAGACGACATCGAAGCCGGTGACGAGCACGTTCTTGATGTCGTAGCACGCATAGGCGCACATGCAGCCGGGATTGATCGGCGAGCCCGGGAACGCGCCCGCCTGATACTTCAGCACGGCCGTCGCCGCGGTGATCGTGCCGTCGCGCTTCGCGCCGACGCGCACCTCCATCGCCGCGCCCGAGGTCGGGCCGCTGGCGCGGAACACTTCCTCGCGGCTCATCACCATGCGCACCGGACGCCCCGCGTTGCGCGATAACACGAGCGCCAGCGGCTCGAGATAGACCAGCGTCTTGCCGCCGAACCCGCCGCCGATTTCGGCGGGGGTGACGCGGATATTCGAGATCGGCAAACCGAGCAGCTTCGCGGTGTAGGCGCGGACCATGAACTGGCCCTGGCTGCTGCTCCAGATCTGCGATTGCCCGTCCGCGCCCCACGTCGCGATGCAGGCGTGCGGCTCGATATAGGCCTGATGAACGGGCTCGGTCGTATAATGGCCTTCGACGACGACCTCCGCCTGGGCGAAGCCCGCATCGACGTCACCGAGCTTGAATTCCACCCGTTTCGCGATGTTCGACGGTTTCGTGGGCGGCGTGGGCAGGCCCGCGGTGAACAGGTCATCGTGCAGGATCGGCGCGTCCGGCGCCATCGCCGCTTCGACGTCGATGACATGCGGCAGGACTTCGTAATCGACCGCGATCAGCTCGAGCGCCGCTTCGGCGATCGACGCCGAGGTGGCGGCGACGGCCGCGACCGCGTGACCCTCGTAGAGCGCCTTATCGCGCGCGATGCAGTTGCGCGAGAGATCGCGGAAATTCACCGGGCCCTCGCCGACGAAGGCCTCCTCGCTCGGGATGTCGGGCATGTCGGCGGCCGTCATCACCGCGAGCACGCCCTTCAGCGCCGCCGCCTTGCTGGTATCGATCGAGCGGATGCGGGCGTGCGCGTGCGGGCTACGTTTGACCCGCCCGTGCAGCATCCCCGGCAGCTGCATGTCCGCGCCGAACATCGCGCGGCCCGTCACCTTGTCGACCCCGTCCGGCCGGACGGGGCGCGTGCCGACAACGCGCAGGTCGGATTTCGCTCCGATGTAGGTCATGCAGCGGCTCCCTCTCTCATTTCGGCGGCGGCGTCCATCACCGCGCGGATGATCTTGTCGTATCCGGTGCAGCGGCAGAGATTGCCGGCGAGCCAGTAGCGCGCCTCGGTCTCCGTCGGGTTCGGGTTCTCGTCGAGCAGCGCCTTGGTCGCGACGATGAACCCGGGGGTGCAGAAGCCACATTGCAGCGCCGCGTGCTCAAGAAACTTCTGTTGCACCGGATGCAGGTGATCGCCCTGTGCGATGCCCTCGATGGTGGTGATCGTCTTGCCCTCGGCTTCGACGCCGAGCACGAGGCACGAACACACCAGCGCGCCGTCCATGATGACCGAGCAGGCGCCGCAGTCCCCCGATGCGCACCCTTCTTTACTGCCGGTCAGGCCTATGACGTCTCGGAGCACATCCAGCAGTGTCTGCTGGGTTTCGCAGAGGAATTCGGCTTCCTCCCCGTTGATGTCGGCAGATACGTAAGTTTTGGCCATGGTCAGTGAGCCTTTCCGTTGGTTTTTTTGCCCTGAGCCCGATCAAAGGCTATCGCGGCGACACGACGGGCGAGAACGCCGGCTATCTTGGTGCGATATTCGATGGTGCCGCGTTTGTCGCTGATCGGCTTGGCGGCGCCCTGGGCGGCGGCATCCAAATTTGTCAGTGCTTCGGCGTCTAACGTGTGCCCAATCAAGGCCGCGGCCGCGGCCGGAACCAAGATTACGGTCGGCGAGACGG
>DATAPS010000246.1:0-3272 GCA_036265085.1 Acetobacteraceae bacterium
CAGGCCGGTCGGCGAACTCTGGTGGCGCCCCAACGCGCCTTCCATGTCCTCCGCCGCCTCCAGCAATCGGTGGGCATGCGCGAGCAGGTCCTTGCCGTCGTCGGTCAGGCTCAGGTGCCGTGTGGTGCGATGGAACAACCGTAGGCCGAAATGCGCCTCAAGTTGGTCGACCAGGCGGATCACGGCCGAGTGGCTGCTATTGGTCTCCCGCGCCACCGCCGAGAACGAGCCGGTCTCCGCGATCCGGTTGAACGTGCCGAGTGCCCGGAGCAGATCCATAACCATCCGCCTTCCACACAAGTCATGTGCGCTGAGTCCCTCTTATCCAAGGGGGTCGGCAAGTCTACTTGGAAGGGGGCGCCGACGTCGTCGCAACCTGGAGGTCGACACGAGTTGGGATGCCCCGATCGCCAGGACGACGCGAGACACGCATGACGGCTCCTGAGCCGGCGTACTTTGGTTCAGGCTCGAGCCAGGGAACGGAATGGCTGCTATCGTGAAGGAGAACGAGCATGAGTTTCGTCATCACTGCCATGGCGTTGCTCGCTGCGCTGCTGTGCGAAGTCTTGATCGATCCACGTCGGTCCGAGCACGGTGATTTCGACAGGGACGACGAGCCTGCGACATGGCTCGGCTTTGGCCAGCGACTTCCCGAGGAGTTGGCCTCAAGCAACGGGACGCGGAACAACCAGGGAGTAGGATGCCGCGACTGACATTTACTTCAATACCGCCGCGAGACCTTGGTGCACGGATCGGCCGGTCGGCGGCAGTGCCTTTGCCGGTTAGCCCTGAAGCACCGCGCAATTCTCGGCTCTGGCACGCGGGACGACAGTCCCCCGGGCATCACAACATTGTTGCTGTCGCCTATTCCGGAGACGTGCGGATCATCCTGCGATTGCGCCGGCATCGGGCGGGAAGTGTTGCATGGAGTTGGCAGAGTTCGCGGCCGAATACGCCGGAAGCGAACCCGGAATCATCCTGACCGAGTTCAGCGGAGCGGGCCGCCGCTTGGCGGCCGGGATCGGCGCGAGCCCCGAGAGTGCGTCCGCGCTGATCGCAACGATGTTCTGGCGTGCGTGGCTCGCGTCCGACATCGCGCCGGCGTTCCTTGGACCGCATAGCCCGCAGCCGGGCGCCGTTGCGCGCAGCCGCACCATCATCGTGCCGCGTCCGCGCCTCTCACGATTCGACCTGGTGATCCTCGACCCGGCGATTGCGCCGGGACGATCGCCGCAGTCGATGAGCGCCGTGCTTCCGGGCGAAATGCGGGACATTCTGATGAGCGGGGCGGCGCGCGCCACCGTGGAGACGCCGATCGCCGCGATCGGGTCCGACGCTGTTGCGCTCGCGATCGATGCCGTAGCGAACCCGCAACAGCCCTGGCGTTTCGTGATCGCCCCGGAACCGCAGCAGGAGCGCCTGTCTGTTCCGAGCGTCGCCCGTAGCGTCGATGACGGCGCCGGTCAGGTCTCCACCGCAGGCGTGTGCGTCGAGGATGCGACGAAGCCGGGCCGGTTGGGGGTCACCGCGGCGCTTCACGGCGTGGACAACGCGACGGCGCTCACCGTCGACGGTCAGCCGGGGACGATCATCCGCACCGACAGCATCACCGACAGCGCCTTCATCGAAGTCGCGCTCGGGCACGTCCCGACGATGACCGTGAACGGCGCGCTCTCCGGCATGGCGCCGCGCGGCAACCAGAACGCCGACTTCAGGGGCAGCACCTCGGGCCACACGAGCACCGTCATCTCCGGCTGGGACGCGCAGGTGCCGAACCCGAGCGCGCGCCGGCAGGCCTGCGTCTATACGCGACGCGACGCGCAAGGCGGCGATTCCGGATCGGCGCTCGTGACCGATGACAACTGGATCGCCGGTTTCGCCTTCGAGCGCAGCAAGATCGGCGAAGTTCCGGCGCAATGCGCGTGGATCTGGGCGGAGTCGGTGCTCAATCGGCTCCAGGTAAAACTGGCGTAGGAGGAAATAATGGCATCCTGGTTTCGCCGTATCTTCCAACGGGGTCAGAAAGTCGTAGAGCAGGCTGGACAGGATTTCGTGATGCGCCGGCTCGACGCGCCGGACGGCACCCCCGACCCGCCGCGCAAAATCTCCAAGGACGACGAATACGTCACCATCACCGCGCGCTCCTCGCGCATCGTCAACGTGCGGAAGTTCACCGGCAAGTTCTACGGCTGCATCCACGCACGCTCGCATTACCTGCACGAGGACCGCGGCGAGGTGGAGTTCCAGACGGTGCTCGCGCCGAAGCTGCTGAAGGAACTGGACCCGATGCATCTCGACCGGGTCATCACGGTCGATCAGCCGGTCCTCGGCCCGGTGCCTTATATCGGTGGATTCGGCCTGGAGCTCGGCCTGTTCTCGGTCAAGGGCGGCGATCTCGCCGGGCCGTATATCGACGTGCTGACGAGCCTCGCGGATACGGCGGGCGTCGGGTCGTTCACCAAGGCGCTGCCGTTCGTGGGGCCGTTGAAGACCGGCCTCGATCTGCTTCTCGGCAACACCGATCAGGCGGAGCTCGAGATCGGGCTCGACCAGGGTTTCCAGGATCTGACGACCGGCACCTGGGTCATCATCCGCGCGCCGAAGGGAACGGCGGGGATCGAGCAGCTCCGGCTCGACCCGGAAGATGCCGGATTGGTCGACGCGAACGGCGCGGCGTGGCGGCAGCAGCCCTACGTCGTGTTCCGCATCGACGGCACGAACCGGCGCGACGATTGGATGACCATTCCCGACCTGAAATCGGCCTGGGACGAGATCGGCATGGCGGCGAAGGCCGGGCGGCAGGACGAGGCCGAGAAGCTGTTCGCGCATTTCGAAATCGTCGCGAAATGGAGCCCCGACCTCGTGCCCACCGACGCCAAGCGCCTGGTTGACAAGGCGCGCGGCCGCCTGCCGCAGTTGCAGACGGAGCGCGCCGTCGCGAAGGCGGCGCCCGCGGCCGCGCATCCGCTCGGCTCCTTCGAAAGCCTCGACCTTTACGGGGATGCGCGTGCGCCCGCGCCCGTGTCGTGAAAGGCGGCGCCCATATGACCGGCTCGTGAGTCGCGGCGCAACGATCAGCCTTTGACGGCGCCCGCCGTCAGCCCCTCGATCACCCAGCGCCGAGGCCCACGAATTCGGCGTCCCGCAGATGGGCGACGATCATGCGCCGCGGCCATCGCATCCGACGATAGAGACGGCCGGCGGTGCGTTCCGTCAGAAGCCTTCATCATGCCGAATGGACATGTCTGAGTGCATGACCTGCACTGGCACAA
>DATAPS010000247.1:0-7844 GCA_036265085.1 Acetobacteraceae bacterium
GACGTGGTCACGGTCGATCGCTTCCTGGGTCTGCTCCGTGAGGTCCGCGCCGCCTGCGGAAGCGGCATGGAGCTGATGCTCGATGGGAACATGCGGCTCGACTTCGACACCGCCCTGACAGTCGGGCGTGAGCTGGAACGCCTCGGCTTCGTCTGGTTCGAGGAGCCGACACCGCTGGACGTCGCGACCTACGCCCGTCTTGCCGCGCAGCTCGACATCCCCGTGACCGGCTGCGAGGGACTCGCGACCTTCGCGCAGACCCGCCCGTTTCTAGACAACCACAGCGTGGACATCGTGCAGCCCGACGTGGCTGTTGCCGGATTCACCGAGGCGCGGAAAATCGCGGAACACGCAGCGTCCCGCGGCATCGAGGTCTGCACGCACAACTGGCACAACGACCTGATGACGGTCGCCAACGCGCATTTCATGGCCGGCATCGGATCGCAGCGTCCGCTGGAACGCTGCCGCATCCAGGGGCCGCTGCAATCGGCGCTGCTGCGCGAGCCGCTGCGGATCGTCGGCGGCCAACTCGACCTCCCGACCGGGCCCGGTCTCGGCGTCGCGCTCGCCGACGGGCTTGCGGCACGCTTCCCGTACGTGGAGGGGCACTACGCCCTGACGGTGCCGCGATGACCCGTTCGCGATAAGACCGGGACAGCCGACCCCGTGCTGGATTTCTCCGGCGTCGTTTCCCGCTCCGATTTGTTGCTCGCGGGCGCGTGGCTTTCGTTGCAGCTCGCTGCGGCTGCGATGGTTTGCGGATTCCTGATCGCCGCCGCCGCGACTGTCGCGCGGCTGTTCGCGCCGCGGCTCGCGGGTGCGCCGGTCGCGGTGTTCGTGCAGGTGATCCGGAATACGCCGCTGCTCGTGCAGGCCTACCTCATCTACTTCGGCCTCCCGTCGCTCGGATTGCGGCTTCCCGCCATTCCGGCATCCGTCGTCGCACTCTCGATCTATGTCAGCGCCTACATCATCGAGATCCTGCGCGGCGGCCTGGAAGCGACCGGCCAAGGGCAAGTCGATGCCGCGCGCGCGCTCGGCCTGTCGCGTTGGCTGACGTTGCGGCTCGTGATCTCCGTGCCCGCACTTGCCGCGGTCTATCCGGCGCTCACCAGTCAGTTCGTCTTGCTGCTGCTCGCCACCAGCGTGGTGTCCACGATCTCGACGCCGGAACTCACCGCGGCGGCCAACGCAATCCACGGGCTCACCTTCCGCTCCTTCGAGGTCTACATCGTGATCGCGGTCATGTATCTCGGTCTTGCCGCGATCTTTCGCGCCGTGTTTGCCGCGATCCAGGGGCTGATCTTCCCGTTCCAGCGCCGGGCGGCCTGAGTCGGTGCTGCAGAACTACTCCTGGCCGCACGTCATCTACCTCGCGACCGCGGTCCGATGGACCGTTCTGCTCTCGCTCATTGCGTTCGGCGGTGGCGCGCTCTGCGGTATCGTCCTCGCGATCTGCGGGACGGTGCCGATCCGCTGGCTCAATGTCGCCACGCGATCGACGATCTACGTTGTGCAGGGCGTCCCCCTGCTCGTCACGCTCTTCATCACCTATTTCGGCGTCGGTGCCGTCGGGATCGACTTCCCGCCGCTGCTCGCCGCATCGATCGCGCTGACGGTGTTCGCGGGCGTCTATCTCGGCGAGATCTGGCGTGGCGCGGTCGTCGCGATCGATCGAGGTCAGTGGCAGGCGGCGGAGGCGCTCGGCCTGCGCTGGTCGCAGACCATGCGCCTTGTCGTCGTGCCGCAGGCGGTGCGGGCGGCGATCCCGCCGACGGTCGGCTTCCTCATCCAGCTCATCAAGAACACGGCGCTGACCTCGGTGGTCGGGTTCACCGAGCTGACGCGCGCTGGTCAGCAGGTCGCCAATCTCACGTTTCAGCCGCTGCCGGTGTACGCGACGATCGCGGTGTTCTACTTCGTTCTCTGCTTCCCGATCGCGCTGCTCTGCGACCGGCTCGAAGCGCGGCTCGCGCGCCGGGGATCGTCGCTCGCGCTGACGTTCTGACGCTCAGTACGAAAGCATCGACTGGTTCGCAACACCGAACCACTTCGCCTGCATCTTCTGCAGATCTCCGTTCATCCAGAGCAGCCCGAGCTCGGTGTTCACCCAGTGCAGCATCTCCTGATCGTCACGCCGGACGCCGATCGCCATCGGCGAGGTGCTCGGCAGCGTCAGCTTCAGCGCGAGATTCGGGTTTCGCTGCATCAGCGCCGGAAAGGTCGCCGTCGCGGTGAAGATCGCGTCCACCTGCCCGGAGAACAGCGCCTGCGCGGTGGAGGCGTCGTCCTCATAGCGCTGGATATTGGTGCCTTTCGGCGCAAGCGCCGTGAGCGCGATGTCGCCCGTCGTCGTCCGGGTCACGCCGATGCTTTTGCCCGCCATGTCGGCGACGCTCGAGATCGCCGCCGATTTCGGCGCGATCACGGCGGAGGCCGGCATGTAGACGGGGTTGGTGAACGCGACGACCTTCGCGCGCTCAGCCGTGACGGAGAACGAGGAGACGACGACGTCCACCTTGCCCTGCTGGAGGAACGGCACGCGATTGCCCGGCAGGATGTCCATGAACTGGACCTTCACGCCGAGGTCGTGCGCGATCGTGTTGCTGAGATCGACGTCGAAGCCGGCCGGCTGCATGTTCGCGTCCGTCATTCCGAACGGCGGATTGGCCAGCGAGATGCCGATGATGATCGTCCCGCGCTTGATGGCGGTGTCGAGCGCGCTTTCGGCTCTGGCGGGGATGATGGCGGCCAGCGCGAGCATGGCCGCGAGCAGCAGTTTCTTCATGGGCGTCCTCCCGGGTTCCGGTGATCGGTTCGCACCGGGATGCAGCAGCGCCGCCGAACTGATGAGCAGAAGCGCGCCGACGATCCGTCCCAGCATCTCGTTTCCCGCTTTATTACGCGAATTGGGCGCCGGCCCGATGCTCCATGTCAACGGGGTGGGAGGGCAACGGAGGATGACGCGCACAAGTCTCGTTACGGCACTTTTCCTGGCGGGCAGCGCCTTCGCGCAGTCCCTGACGAGGGAGCCGGATTGCGGGCGGCGATCCAGCGGGGCGGCTGGCCACAATCGCGTCGCTATGCGGGCTGCATGACCCCAATGAAGGACGCGACGCACGGACCTTCGCCACAAGAGCCGGCGCTGAAGGCGGCCCCGGATGCCGATCTGGTCACGGGCGCGCTGTCATATGCGGAGACGGAAGCGCTGGAGGATTTCGCGGGGTCGTCGCCGGAGGAGTCGTGCAGGCGGATGGCTCCGCCGGCCGCTCTCGCCGGTGCCGACAGACGGGTCGCCAGCTACCGTGGCGATCTGCGCCGCTTCTCCGGATCTTGGCGCCCACGCGGTTGCCCCCGCGCCCGCACCGTCCTAGCGTCCGCCTACGCAAGAAACGTCGGAAAGCGAAGGGGAGAGACGCATGTCGCGCGCTTCGTCATGGACTCGAAGGCACATCCTGGGCGCCTCCGCCGGCGCCGCGGCGTTGGCCATCGGCGCACGACACGGCGCACTCGCCGCGCCTGCGGTCCAGAAGGGATCGACGCTGACCTACTGGGGCGGCCTGATCTTCTCGGACCAAGCCAACAAGACGCTCACCGACGCGATCAACAAGTGGGGCGCGGACCACGGCGTTCGCACCGAAGTCGTGATGATCAATCAGAACGACACCGTGCAGAAGGTTTCCGCCGCGATCGCCTCCGGCACCATGCCGGACGCGCTCGACGTCGGTCTCGACCTGCTGATCGTGCTCGCGCGGCAGGGCGTGTTCCTGCCGGTCGATGACACCTACAATGCGATCGGCAAGGATCACGGCGGCTGGCTGCCGCCGGTCGACAAGGCCAGCAACCTCAACGGCGGCCGCTTCGGCATTCCGTTCGGCATCTCCGGCAACATGCTGCTCCGCCGCAACGACGTGCTGAGCAAGGCCGGCTTTCCGAACGCGCCCACGACATGGGCCGAACTGGTGACCCAATCCGAGAAGATCGTGAAGCCGCCCTTCTTCCCGATGGGCTTCTGCCTCGGCAACGCCGGAGACGGGAATACGCAGGTCAACGTCCTGCAATCCTATGGCGGACGGATCGCCGACGACAGCGGCAAGGAGGCCGCGATCAAGTCGGACGCGACGCGCGCGTATCTGACCTGGCTCAAGGACGCCTACGACAAGAAGCTGTTCCCGCCGGGCGTCACCGCCTGGGACGGAGCAGGCGACAACAACGCCTACGCCGCCGGGACGATCGCGTTCGCCGCGAACACGGGATCCGTCGGCATCGCTGCACGCAAGGACGACCCGGATCTCTACCAAGGCACGCTGTATTCCGCGCTTCCTGGCGGCCCGAAAGGCGTCATATCGCCGATCGGCCCGCAACTCCGGTCGATCCCGAAGACGAGCAAGAATCCCGATGGCGCCAAGGCGCTGTTCGAGTATCTCGCGCAGCCCGGCTACACCGGAGCCTATTATGCCAACGCGATCTATGGCCCGGTGCTCGCCAACGAGGAGCAGCTCAGCGTGTTCGGCGGCAAGGATCCAATCCTCGCCGGGCTGCTCGACCTGGTGAAGAAGGGCACCGCGCCCGGGTTCCCGGACGTCTACAACGCGGCCTATGCGGACGTGATGAACAGCTTTCTCATCCCGAAAATGATTCAGCGCGTCGTGGTCGACCACTGGGACTTCGATCGCGCGATGGACGAGACGCAGGCCCAGATCCAGGCGACGTACAACAAATATACCTGACCGGACTGACGTGTCCGTCACCACGCATGGCGCGGTCGCAGCTTCCGTAAAACGGCCGCGCCTGAGCGCGACCGCGCAGCACGCGCTGTTCGCCTATGGACTCGTCGTGCCGACGGTGCTGTTGCTGCTCGGGCTGATCGGCTATCCGTTCCTCTACGCGATCTTCATTTCGTTTACGAACCGCGTGGTCGGCAATGCGGGCCATTTCGTCGGACTCGCGAATTTCCGCTTTCTCGTGAATTCGCCGGATTTCCGGGCGAGCGTGTGGAACACGATCACGATCGTCGTCGTCAGCGACGCCGCCAAGCTCGCGATCGGCCTCTCGCTCGCCCTGCTCGTCAATCAGCGCCTGCCCGGGCGTGGCATCTTCCGCTCGATCCTGATGCTCCCCTGGGCAATGCCCGCCTTCGTCGTATTCCTCACGTGGCGCGTGATCTATCAGCCGATCGGCGGCGGACTGAACCTGATCCTCACCGGTGCCGGTCTGTATTCCGGATATATCGACTGGCTCGGGGAACGCGCGACCGCCCTGCCCGCGGTGATCGTGGCGACCGTCTGGCGCGGCTTTCCGTTCTGGTTCATCTCGATCCTCGCCGCGCTGCAGACGATCCCCGGCGAGCAATACGAAGCCGCCCGTGTCGATGGGGCGAACGCTTGGCAGCGGTTTCGCGCCGTGACCTTCCCCGGTATCCGCCAGGTGGTGATCATCACGACGCTGCTCTCGTCGATCTGGACGGCGAACTCTTTCGAGAATGTCTGGCTGCTCACGCAAGGCGGGCCGTCCGATTCGACGATGGTGTTCCCGGTGCTCGCCTACTTCGGGATGCAGACCATGCAGCTCGGGCAGGCGGCGGCCGTTTCCGTCACGATGCTGCCTGTCCTCGCGATCCTCGTCTTCGCCGCGACGGCGATGGCGCAGCGCGGCGCGGAGGATTGAGGCGATGCGGCGCACTCTCCTGCTCAACCGCCTTGGCACCTACGCCGCTCTGGTTTTCGCGGCGCTGCTGATCCTCTTTCCGCTCTACTGGATGGCGACCACGTCGCTGAAGATCCCGCGCGATATCCTGCGCACGCCGTCGCTCTGGCCGCACGCGTTCACCTGGAACAACTACCGGATCCTGATCGAGAACGACGGATTCCTGACCGCCATTCGCAACAGCTTCCTCGTGTCCGCGACTGTGACGGTGATCTCCGTCGCAATCTCGTCGCTCGCCGCCTACTCGCTGGCGCGCTTCCGGACGCGGTTCCGCGGTGTGATCGGCCGCCTCATCCTCTTCGCTTACTTGACGCCCGCGTCGCTGTTGTTCATTCCGCTCTCCATCATCATGGCGCAGCTGCAGCTCGGCGACTCCCTGGTCGGACTCGTCCTCGTCTATCTGACCTTCTCGCTCCCGCTCTCGACGTGGCTGCTGCAGAGCTATTTCCGCAGCGTGCCGCGCGAGCTGGAGGAGCAGGGCACGATCGACGGGCTGAGCCGCATCGGCGCGCTTCTGCGAATCGTGCTGCCGCTGTCCGCGCCGGGCCTCGCCGCGGTATCGATCTTCACCTTCACCGGGGCGTGGAACGAGCTTCTGCTGGCGCTCGTGCTCATCACGTCGGCGGGGAAGCGCACGGCGCCGCTCGCGCTGAATTTCCTCATCAGCTCCGACACGCTGCCCTATGGCCCGTTGATGGCCGGCGCGGTGCTGTCGTCGGTGCCGCTGATCCTGCTGTACTTCCTCGCGCAGCGTTTCATGGTGCAGGGGATGACGGCGGGGTCGGTTAAGGGTTGACTATGACTGCAGCAAGGGAGAACGCAGATGGCTGAGCAGAAGATCCGGATCGGGATCGGCCAGTTCAAGGATCTCACGGACGAGAAGCTCCGCTTCGCGGCACAACTCGGCGCCGAAGCGATCCAGCTGAACGCGCCGAACCTGCCGGGCGAGACGCGGTGGGAACTGAAGGATCTGCAGGCGCTCGCCGATCGGGCGCGTTCGCACGGCTTGCAGCTCGATGCGATCGAGAACGTGCCGGTGCATTTCTACGACAAGGTGATGCTCGGCCTGCCCGGCCGCGACGAGCAGATGGAGAATTATCTCGCGACGGTCCGTGCGATGGGAGAGGCGGGCATCCCGATCCTCGGCTACCACTTCATGCCGAATTCGGTCTGGCGCACCGAACGCATGGCGCCCGGGCGCGGCGGCGCCGGCTGCACGCAATTCGACATGTCGGTGGTCGAGACCGCACCCGACCTAGAATCGCTTCGCAAATACCTGCCGACCGGACTCGGCAAGCAGGATCGGATGCCATTGCGCGATCGCAGCAACGTCGTCAGCCACGAGCAGATGTGGGCGAACTACAAGTATTTCGTCGATGCGGTGATGCCGGTCGCGGAGAAAGCCGGCGTGAAGATGGCGCTGCACCCCGACGATCCGCCGGTCCCGATGCTCGGCGGCGTCGCCCGCCTGTTCTACGAACCGGCCGGCTTCAAGCGCGCTTACGAGATGAGCAACGGCAGCCCAGCCTGGGGTCTCGATCTCTGTCTCGGCTGCTGCTCCGAGATGGTTGGCGGGGCGGCGAATGTGCGCGAGATGATCGAGTTCTTCGGGCCGAAGGGGCGGATCTTCTACGTCCATTTCCGCGACGTGAAGGGGACGGTGCCCAACTTCACCGAATGCTTCCTCGGCGAAGGCAATTACGATCCGGCCGAAGTGATGGCGCTGCTCCATCGCAACGGCTTCAGCGGCTTTCTGCTCGACGACCACGTGCCGCACATGGACGACGACACCGACTGGAACCACCGCGGCCGCGCCCACGCCATCGGCTACATGCAGGGTCTGCTGCGGATGGGGGACCTGATGAAGGCCGCCTGATCGCCTCCCGCCACCCGACCCTCGCCCCGAGGGGGGAGAGGGTCGGGTGGGGGAGCATTCCGTCGCCCTCCCGCAATCGTGTGTGATCGGAACGAACCGAGGTGCGCTTCGCTCGTTAGCCCCGCTTAGGTTGCTGACAAAAACGCGAGGGCCATCCCATGCTGCGGTGGGCGCTGATTTTCCTGATTATCTCCATCGTCGCCGCCGTGTTCGGCTTCGGCGGAATCTCCGCGGCGGCTGCCGACATCGCGCGGATCCTGTT
>DATAPS010000248.1:0-13791 GCA_036265085.1 Acetobacteraceae bacterium
GAGGTCTGGGGTGATGACCCCGAGGCGTTCAACCCCGACCATTTCAACGCCGAGAACCGGCCCAAGATCCCGCCTAACGCATACATGCCGTTCGGCACCGGGCAGCGCGCCTGCATTGGCCGGCAATTCGCGCTCCAGGAGGGAGTGCTCGTCCTGAGCATGCTGCTGCAGCGATTCGAGTTCATCGACTTCGCGAACTATCAGCTAGAAACGAAGCAGACGCTTACGATTAAGCCCAGCAACTTCAGCATCCGGGTCAAGCAGCGTAGTGGACGGTCGGCGACCATGCCGTTCTCCGCGCCGCGTTCTGTCGCGCCACTTCAGCCGGTCCCCACGCCGGCTGTCCCGGCGAACGGGCACCAAACGCCGCTCCTGGTGTTGTTCGGCTCCAATCTCGGCACGGCCGAAGGTCTTGCCCACGGCATCGCCGAGGATGCGAGGCGCCGCGGATTCGTCGCCACGGTCGCATCGCTCGATGAACATGTCGGTGCGCTGCCGAAGGACGGCGCAGTCGTTGTCGTTACGGCCTCTTACAATGGCCAGCCGCCCGACAATGCAGGCAAGTTCTGCCGGTGGCTCCGCGACGCCTCGTTGGCACCTGACGCATTCGCCGGGGTTACGTACAGCGTCTTCGGCTGCGGCAATCGGGACTGGGCAGCGACGTATCAAGCGGTTCCAACCCTGATCGACACCGAACTTAAAAAGCACGGAGCGCAACCGCTGTACCCACGCGGCGAAGGAGATGCGCGCGGCGATTTTGACCGCGACTGGCGCACGTGGTACGGGGAGCTGTTTCCGTCTCTGACCGCGGCCCTGCACCTTCCAGAAGGCGCAGCGCAGGTGCAAGCTGAGGGGCCGCGCCTCGCGGTGGCGTTCGTCAATAAGCTGGCGACGAGCCCGATTATTCGCTCCTACAGCGCTGTCGCGATGACGGTCCGCGTCAACCGCGAGCTGCAGCACCGCGATTGCGCGCGGCCATCCGAACGTTCAACGCGGCATCTGGAAATTACACTTCCGCGCGACCTCGGCTACAGCGCTGGCGACCATCTGGGTGTCGTCCCGCGCAACGGGCTGCAAGCGATTCGCCGGGTGCTGCTGCGCTTCAGGCTCGACCCCAGCCTGTACGTGACCATCACGGCGCGAGCGGATGCCGCCACTCACCTACCGGTAAACGAGTGGGTGCCGCTGCTCGGCATTCTTGCCAACCGAGTTGAGCTCCAGGATGTGGCGACCCGGGCACAGCTTGCATCGCTTGCCGCGTATGCAGAGGACGCCACTGAGCGGCAGACACTCCTCGCGCTTGGGGACGACGCCGGCGAGGCGCAATACCGCGAGCAGGTACTTCTGCCTCGCAAATCGGTTCTGGATCTGATCGACGAGTTCCCGTCGTGTGCGCCGCCGTTCGAAGTGTTCCTCGATCTGCTGCCGCCGCTGCGGCCGCGCTACTACTCGATCTCGTCGTCGCCTCTGGTGACGGCGGAAACCTGCAGCATCACCGTGGGCGTGCTGGACCAACCAGGCCGCAGCGGCCATGGGGCGTTCCGGGGCGTTTGCTCGAACTACTTGGCAGCACTGCCTGCCGACGCCACGCTGTACGGCTTCATCCGCAAGCCCACGATCCCGTTTCATCCGCCCGAGAATCCCCATCTGCCGATGATCATGGTCGGCCCCGGCACGGGGGTGGCGCCGTTCCGCGGTTTCCTGCAGGAGCGCGCGGCGCTGAGAGAGCGCGGTGTGCCGATTGGCCCATCGCTTCTCTTCTGCGGCTGCCGTGATCCGCTACAGGACTTCCTCTACGAGGAGGAGATGCGAGACTTCGACGCGACGGGAGTCACGCGACTGTTCTGTGCCTTCTCGCGCGAACCCGGCAGGCAGAAGACCTACGTGCAGCAGGCGATCAGGGAGCAGGGCGAGGAGGTGTGGCGTTTGTTGCAACAGGAGGCGGTTGTGTTCGTCTGTGGCGAGGCGTCGCGTATGGCGCCGCAGCTTCGAGAGGCATTCATCGACCTCTTTCGCGAGCGCACTGGGGCCGGGGTCGCCGACGGGCAGGCCTGGCTTGCCGGCCTGGTAGCGGGCCGGCGCTATCTCGAGGACATCTGGGCCTCTGCGTAGGTCGCCTCTGAAGACTTATGGCGCTGCCTCGACGTGCGCAAAACGATGGCAGCGGCGATGGCCTACGCCATTTCGGAAGCGTGATCACTTGGGACCGTATGACATCCATCGCTCCAACGCCTGCTCTTGGCGTGACCCGGTGTTGCTCGATGGCCGCTTGAGCGGCAAACAAGGGTCGAGAGCTGCCCGACAGGTGGACCGGTCTGACATCTGGAATGCCCAAAGCTGCCATTCTGCTCCGGCCAATCTAACCGAAGTTCCCCGCATCTGCGAACGTCGGACTAGGGTCGTTTGCTGCTGATCCGTCCTACGACTTGGGCGGCTGCTTTGCGGCGCGGCGTGCTTGAAAGCCGAAAGGCGGCCATCGGCCAACTGCGGCGCGTCCGGGCGCGTCCGCTCTTGCCGAGGAACGCCACCGAAACCGGACCGGCCGGGAATTCACCGATACCGGAAACACAGACTGAGACACCGTCCACGCGCGAGAAAGCAACAACCGCTCGCAACGTGAAACAACAATCAACACCATTTCTAACGGAATAACCTCCTAGCGCCTCCACCGGCGGAACCCCATGTTCCAGTAATGCAGACAGATCACCCCCTCTCCATCGCCGAACAGTTGAGCCGCATCATCGATGGGCTGATTGCGGCCGTCGCCGCGGAGAGCTTCCTCGCGTCTGCGCTGCTCTTTTTCCTCCGCCCGCGTCTGAAGCGTATGAGCCGCGAGTTCGCGGCCCTAATCATGAGCATCGAGCACGCCGCCGCCCTGACGCGTCCGCCCGCCGACGTAGCCGTCGCGCCGGACCAACCCGCCCCCGCCGAGCCGCCCGCCGTCGCCGAGCCCGCGCCCGCCGACCCGGTCGAACCGCCGCGCGCCGACCGCCGCCGCCCGCGGCCGGCCGGCCGCGCTCGTCGCGTCATCCGCCCGCTCTCCCGCGCGAACGCCCGCACACGGGCCTCGCGCGCCGCAAGCGCGTCCCGGCCCCGCCGCCGCACACGCGCCGCGTCCCGCGCCTTCCGGGTTGCGCGTCCGGGCGCGCGCCGCGCCTCCTGCCGCACCGCCACCGCCCGATGTCGCCGCGCGTAGCCGATCGTCCCTCGCCGCCCGCAAAAACCGCGCCGGATGCGCGGCGTCTCCGCGCGCTCCATACGTTCCGTTTCCGTAACGAACTTGCAAGCCCGGACGCGCGCGCCTCAGTCCAGCCCCAGCGCCATCCCGTCCTTCCGTGGATCCGATCCGCCGATCAGCACGCCCCGCTCGCGGTCGATCCAGATCGCCTGCCCGCCCCCGTGCGGCTTGTCGACGGGCACCACCTCGTGCCCAAGCCGCGTCAAACCCTCGCGCAGCGCGGCCGGAATCCCCCGCTCCGCTTCCACTTTCCCGCCCGTCCCCATCGCCCGCGGCGCGTCGAGCGACTCCTGGACGTCCAGGCCATAGTCCAGGAGATTCGTCAGGAACAGCGTCTGCCCCATCGGCTGGAAGTGGCCGCCCATGACGCCGTAGGGCATCACCGCCTCGCCGTCCTTCGTGGTCACCATGCCGGGGATGATCGTGTGCATCGGGCGCTTGTTCGGCCCGATGCAGTTCGGGTGTCCGCGCTCGACCCGGAAGCCGAACCCACGGTTCTGCAGCATCACGCCCGACCGTTCCGCAAGGATCGCCGAGCCGAAGCCGTTGAACAGCGAGTTGATGAAGCTGCAGGCATTCCCCTCGCCGTCCACGACGCAGAGATACGTCGTGTCCTGATGCGCCGGCAGCGCAGCCTCGCCTGGTGCGGGCATGTGCGGCATCACGCGGTCGTCGCGGATCAGGCGCCGCAGCTCGCCGAGATAGGAGTCCGACAACAGTCGCCCGACCGGCACCTCCGCCTGCGACGGATCGCCGAGGAACGCGTCGCGGTCGCGATAGGCGAGGCGCGCGGCCTCCAGATGCCGGTGGAATCGCGTCAGCCCGAGCGGCCCGTCGTCAGCCGGATCGTAGCCGCCGAGCATGCCCAGCAGCATGAGCACGATGATCCCCTGCCCGTTGGGCGGGCATTGCCACACGTCGTAGCCGCGGAAGCCGATGCGGATCGGGTCGACGAAATGCGCGGCCGTGCGCCCGTTCGCGAAATCCTCCTCGGTGTGCAGCCCGCCACGCATACGCAGCGTCGCCACCATGTCGGCCGCGACCGGCCCCTCGTAGAACGCCCGCGACCCGTGCTTGGCGATCGCGCGCAGCGTCTGGGCGAGCTCCGGCTGACGGAACAGGTCGCCCATCACCGGCGCCTTTCCCCCGGGCAGGAATCGCTCCGCCCCCGTGAGCCGCAGCTTGTCGGCGAGGTCCGCCCAGTCGCGCGCGACCCGGGCCGTGACGCGAAATCCCGCTTCGGCGAACCGGATCGCCGGCTGCAGCGCTGCATCCAATCCGCGCCGTCCGTGCGCTGCGAGCAGAGTCTCCCACGCCGAGATGGCGCCCGGCACCGTCACCGAATGCGCCGATGTCGGCTCCAACGCCGCGATGCCGTGCTGCTCGTACCAGTCGATCTTCGCCGCCGCCGGCGCCCGGCCGGAGCCGTTCATCGCGATCACGCCGCGCTGCCCGGCCGGCGCGTAGAGGCAGAAGCAGTCGCCGCCGATGCCCGTCGACATCGGCTCGATCACTCCCAGCACCGCGACCGCCGCCACCGCCGCGTCCAGCGCGTTCCCACCCTCGCGGAGCACATCCAGCGCCGCCAGCGTCGCCGCGGGAACCGCGGTCGCCGCCATGCCCTTGGTGCCCAGCGCGGGACTGCGTCCGGGAAGACTGAAATCGCGCATGCGTCGCTCCATACGAAAGTGACGGAACGCTGGCACGCGGCCCCCCGGTTGGCAACGCAACGGCCCACGCAGCATTGGCAATCCGGCCGTCGCCAGCGATCATGCCGCGGAAGCGAACGAGAGCGGGGACGATGAGCGACACGGCGACGATGGCCGATTTCGACAAGGTGGACATCCGCGTCGGCACCATCATCGACGCGCAGACCTTTCCAGAGGCGCGCAAACCCGCCTTTCGCCTCTGGATCGACTTCGGCGATCCGATCGGGGTGAAGCGCTCGGCCGCGCAGATCACCGTACACTATGCGCTCGACCAACTCATCGGCCGTCAGGTACTGGCGGTCGTGAACTTCCCGCCGCGGCAGATCGGGCCGTTCGTCAGCGAAGTGCTCACCCTCGGCGTCCCCGACGCGGACGGCGCCGTCGTCCTCCTCCGCCCCGATCTCCACGTGCCGCTGGGCGGGCGCATGTTCTGATGGCGGTCCACTACTACACCGTCACCTGGGACCAGCTCCATCGCGACGCCCGCGCGCTCGCCTGGCGCCTGATGCCGCTCGGCCCGTTCGCCGGCTTGGTCGCGGTCACCCGCGGCGGCTTGATCCCCGCGGCGATCGTGGCCCGCGAGTTGGACGTGCGACTCGTTGAAAGCGTGTCGATCGTGACCTACGACGAGGAGGACCGCGGGCGGCCAGAGGTGACGAAGATGCCGGACGCGGCGGCCGACGGGCGCGGTTTCCTCGTGGTCGACGATCTCGTCGACACAGGCGCCACCTTGCGGCTTCTGCGCGGGCTTCTGCCGCACGCGCACTTCGCCTGCGTCTACGCGAAACCCGCGGGCAAGAACCTCGTTGATACCTTCGTTACCGAGGTGTCGCAGGATACCTGGATCCTGTTCCCGTGGGACACCGAGCCGCAATTCTCGGTGCCCCTCGCGAAGCGGGAGCGCGCCGACTGAGAAAGCACACTATCGCATGGAATTGTGCGCCGCGTCACAATTTTCTTGTCATTTCTTTCAATTCGTAGCGTACATTGCATCGTCCGGGTTCATCAAGCGTTCTGATCGGTGAACCAGGAGGTTGGGGGATCGATAGAGGTGGTCGCCATGACCGGAAAGAGATCCGTCGTGACTGCGATCGTCGCGATACTAGCCGCGTATGTTGCCATGCCCTACGTTACGCTCTGGCAGCTCGCCGATGCGCTGGAGCGCGGCGACCCCGGCAAGCTTGCTGCATTGATCGATTGGGACTCGGTTCGGACGGGCCTGAAGACCGACATCTCCGAAGGGATCGTGAGCGGCGACTTCCACACGACCGACGCGGGGCCGACGACTCGCCTTGCCTCGAGCACCCTGCCGCCGTTCGGCGCCTCCTTCGTCAGCGGCATCGCAGGCAGCGTCGTCGACCGGGAAGTGACGCCGCAGCACCTCGCCGCGATGATGCGCGCGCTGGCACCCGACGAGAAGCAAACCGGCTTCGCGCTCCCCTTCATGGGCGTCCAGCACGCGTTCTTCGACGGCCCCTCCAGCTTCATCCTCACTGTTCGGTGCCCAGGCCAGGCCGCCGACGACCAGCCGCTCCGAGTCCGACTTGCGATCCGCGACGGCGAGTGGAAGGTCGTGCGCGCTTGGGTGTCGCAGGATCTTGTCGATCTCGCGAATTCCCGGACCTGAATTTCGTATCGATATGCCGAACCGATAGTTCGGCCGGCGGCGCAGAAATTCGACCCACGCAGGCTCCGCTCAGGCGGGTCCGACTATGTTCGCGCCTGATCCGGCCAGAACCGCACGCCCGGACGCGCCAGTCCGCCGCTCAGCCCGATCGGCGTCCCATCGGCGCGCCAGCATGCCGCACCCGTCATGCCGCCGTCCTCATCGAAACCGATCGCGCACATGCCGCCGCCGACATGGGGCACCTTCTGCACCTCGTGCCCGCGCGCCGATAGCCCCTCGATGGACGCCTCCGCGAATTTCGGCTCCGTCTCGACCGGGCCGCCGTTCGTCCACAGCCGCGGCGCCTCGACGGCCTCCTGAAGCGACATGCCGTGGTCGATCAGGTTGATCAGCCCCTGCATCGCGGACCCGAAGATGCGCAACCCGCCCGGCAGCCCAAGCGCATAGACGACCCGTCCGTCGCGCAGCGCCATCATCGGCGCCATCGAGGTCGACACGCGCTTGCCCGGCTCGATCGACTGCGTTCGCCCGGGATGCGGATCGAAATTCGACATGTAGTTGTTCGGGATCAGCCCGATCTCCGGGATGAGCACCCGCGCGCCGAACGTGCTGTTGATCGTCTGGGTCGCGGCGACGGTGTTGCCCTCGGCATCCGCCACCGTGAGGTGCGTGGTGTGTGACGGTGCCGTTTCCAGGAGCCCCGTGGTCCATGCCCGTGCGCACGACTCGTCGATCTCGCGGCGGCGTTCGGCCGCGTACGCCTTGTCAATCAGCCACGCGACCGGAACGTCCACGAAATCGGGGTCCGCGGTCGCCACGGCGCGATCCGCGAAGGCGATCTTCAGCACCTCCGCGAGCAAGTGCATCGTCTCGACGCTGCCGAAGCCGAGCGCTCGGATGTCGTAGGCCTCAAGAATGTTGAGCATCTGCAGGATGTGGACGCCGGCCGAGGAAGGCGGCGGCGGCCCGACGATCTCATACCCGCGATAGGAGCCGCGCACGGGCGCGCGATCGATCACCCGAAATCCTGCCAGATCAGCGCGGCTCACCACCCCGCCACGCGCCGCGAAATACGAAGCGACGGCACTGGCGATCGCACCGCTCCGCAGCGTGTCCGGCCCCTCGCGCGCGATCAGCGCCAGCGTCTCCGCCGTCTGCGCCTGCACCAGCCGCTCGCCCGCCCGGAGCGGCCGGTCTCCCGGCAGGAACCGCGCCGCGATGGCGGGATCCGCGCGCATGTCGGCCGCCGCGTCGCCGATGCAGTCCGCGAGATACGGTGTGACGATGAAGCCGCGCGCCGCGTGCCGGATCGCCGGCTGCACCGCGTCCTCCAGCGACACCGTGCCGAAACGGCGCAGCATGTCGCACCAGGCGAACAGGTTCCCCGGCGTGCACACCGCCCGTACGCCGACGGTGTTCTCGCGCCCCTCCACCTCGTTCGCGACGCCGGTCGCGCGATACATGTCGGGCCGCGCCGAGCCGGGCACCGTCGCCATCCCGTCGACCACGAGATGCCGTCCGTCCGCGAAGCGCAGATGTGCGATGCCGCCGCCGAGCGGACCCGTCATCATCGGCTCGACAACGCTCAGCGCGAACAGCGACGCGATCGCCGCGTCGACCGCATTTCCGCCACCCGCCAGCATTTCCGCACCCGCCGCCGAGGCGAGCGGATGGTTGGTCACCACCATCCCCCGCGTGCCGCGCCCGGACTGCTTCTCGCACGCGAACGGAGAAGGCGACCGCGCCCGCCAGTTGCCGCTCATCGCACGCGATCCCGCCCGATCAGCGCCAATCCCTCCGCCACCGACACGAATTCTCCGCCCGCCGCCATCTTCGCCTCCCCGAACCGCTTCTCGAACAATCGCCGGACCGAGGGCACGAAGGAAGTGCCCCCGGTGAGAAACACGTGGCCGATCTCCCTTTCCGACATCGCCGCATCACGCATCACCCGATCGACCACGTCCGACAGGCGGGCGAGATCGCCTGCGATCCACGTCTCGAAATCGACGCGCGTCACTTCGGTATCGATGCGGAAATCCTTGTGCCGGAACACGAGGCGCGTCGTTTCCGCCTGCGAGAGCGCGACCTTTACGGCGGAGACGGCCTGGTACAAGGCATATCCCCGCTCGTCGGAAATCAGCGTGATCAGTTTGCGCAGGCGCTCGGGATGCCGCGCATTGCGCGCGACGTCGGCAATCTCGCCCAAGGTGCGCGGGTTGCGCATCAGGCTCAGCCTGTGCCAGCGCGCGAATGACGAAAAGTATTCCGGCGGCACCGGCAGGTCGGTGCTGCCCATGACGCGGTACGTATCGCCCTTGCCGAGCAACGGCGCGATCACGTGGTCGATGATCCGGTAGTCGAAGATATCCCCTGCGATCCCCACACCGCCTTGCGCGAGCGCCTGCACCCGCCGCGTGCTGCCGGGCTCGAAGCGCAGGATCGAGAAGTCGCTGGTGCCGCCGCCGAAGTCGCCGATGAGCACGTTTGAGGGCTCCGTCAGCGTGCGCGCGAAGCGATACCCCGCCGCTTCCGGCTCGAGCGCCACGTCGACGTCGCGCAGTCCCGCCTCGGCGAACGCGCCGCGCAACCGCTCCTCCCCGAAATCGTGGTCCGCGAACTCGCCCGCGAAGCGCACCGGTCGTCCGGCGACGACGCGGGCATCCGCGAACGTCAGACCGCCCGCGTCGAAAAAAGCGCGCAAAAAGACGGCGATCAGGCGCTCAAGGGTGAACGGGCGCCCGAACAGTTGGGTTCGGGTGAAGCTGCGCTGGGCCAGGTACGTCTTCATCGACATGATCAGCCGGCTGTCGAGCGGATCGTCGAGATAGGCGGCGATCGCCGCCGGTCCGGCTGCGTGATGGAGAAGCTTCCTGGCCCGCGTCTCCTCCGGCCAGAAGCAAAGGACCGAGCGGAACACGTCCAGCTGCTCGGACCCGACCGCGAATCGGGTCGCGGACGCGCTGCCGTCGGCGCTCAGCACCGCGACCACGCTGTTCGTGGTGCCGAAGTCGATGCCGATAATGTGCGACGCCATTCCGCCCCCGCGCGGTTCCGTTGCGGGCGCGGGGGTATGCCGATAATGCCGCCCGGGTGCAATCCGGGCGCCGGCGGACTACATCGGCTTGTCGGTCGTATGCGGGTGCTTCTCGGCCGGATGTGCGCCCTGCGTGCGGGCCGCCGCAGTCTCGGTGTGCTGACGGTCGCTGCTGGGCGTGCCGTTCGCCTCGTCCTCGCCATGCGGAGGCGTACGCCGCTCGGCTTTCCGCGTGCCGGGCTCCGGCGTGTTCGCCGGCGGATCGCTGGCCGGGAACGATTCCTCGAGGGCTTCGTCGAGCTTGTCGTCGCTCCCGTGGACAGAATGCTTCGGACCGCTCATCGCTCCCCTCCGTCGCGCCGCAATACCATCAAACGCCGTGCCGCTTGAACGGTTCAGCCTGCGGCCGCCTGCTCCCGCCGGACGCGCGCCGGATACCAGGCGGTGAACCGGATCGCCACATACAGTGCGAGCACCGTTACCACGATCCCGTAAACGGGCGGGAGGGCGGGCACATAGACCAGCACGGCGTCGGCCGCCACCATCACCGCGAAGGCGGCCGCCCAGCCTGCACTGATGATGTCGTTCACCCGCCGGAACCGCGGATGGTTCCAGAACTCCGGCGCCACCTGCTCGCGCGCATACTGCATCGTGAACGGCACCCGGACCGCAATCGAGATCAGCACGATGGCCAGCAAGCCCGCGTCGACCGCGAGGCGCACACCGAAGATCGACCAGTGCGGATCGCCAACGACGGCATACACCGCGAGCGCTGCGAACAGTATCAGCGTACCGATCTCAAGGATCTTCGGGGACCGTCCAGAGGATGCGAGGTCCCGCACGATCAGCGCGGCCGAAACCGCGGCGCCCGCGAATAGCGCGATCGTCGAGCCCCCGAAGCGATCGACCACCGCGAACACGATGAACGGCGCGAACGCCAAGAGAATTCCCAAAGTCCCCTCCCCTTTCGCCGATCAGCCCGCCGGCATCCAGTTGCCGTGAAATCCGAACGGCACCCGCTGCGGCAGCCGCACCGTTGCCACCGGTCCGTGCGCGATATCCTGTGTGTCGAGCACGATCAGCTCGCTCCGCGCCTCCGACCCGCGCCACACCACCGCCAGCAGCCATCCGTCCCCCTCCGCGGCGCTCTCGCTCCGCGGGACCAGGACCGGCTCGGACGTCGCGTCCCCCGGCGGCAGCCTGTGGCCGCTTCGCCGCCCCGTGGCGAGATCGATCCACGCGATGATGTCGGTGTCGCCTCCAGCCGCGCCGACGCCCGCGAAGGCCCCGAACCGATTGGCGTGCCCGGCTACGCGCTCGTCGATCCGCGGAAACTCGCCAGGCATGTCGTCGAGGCGCGATTGCCGGAACGCATCCGTGGCAGCCTCCGGATCGATCGTCCAGCGCACCAGCCGCGCCGTGGTCTCCGCCGGGCTCGACACGCGTCCGTCCGCGCGCGGGAAGAGCGGCGGGGCGTCGTACTGCATCACGTCGACGTGGATCGATCCGTCCGCATTGTCCCATGCGTTCAGGACGTGGAAGACGAAGCAGGTCTCCGCACGGAACCACCGCAGCGACGCCACTCCGGCGTTCCGGCGGATCACGCCGATCGCGCCGCCGAGGCTCGGGTCCCAGACGAACGGGAACAGGCCGCGCATGGCCAGGTCGATGCTGCCGTGGAGAGGCATGACGGGGAACACGACATGCCCCGCGGAGACCGCGAAATCATGGACCATGCTGCAATACGGCGCATCGAAGCGCTCCACGCGGGTCACGCGTCCGTCCGCCGCGATGGTCCCGTACGTCATTCCGCGCGACAGAGGTCCGGAGGCGGAATAGCCGAAGAACACCAGCTCGCCGGTCACGGGATCGGTCTTCGGATGCGCCGTGAACGGCGCGGGCACCGCCCCGCCGAAATCCCGTACGCCGCGCGTCGCCAGCGTCGCCGGATCGAGCTCGATCGGCAGATGCGCTTCCTCGAGCGCGAGGAGCCGCCCGCCGTGCCAGACGATGTTGGTGTTGGCGGCACCGGTGTCGCGGAACGCTCCATCGGTCTCGGGCGGCGCGTCGGCATCGAGCGCATGTCCTGCCGCCTGCTCGGCGACGAATTTGCCGGTTCGCACCCAGCGGTTGCGATAGCTCGCGCGCCCCCCGTCCAGCGTGAAGGCATGGACCATGCCATCGCCGAGGAACCAATGGTGCTTGCTCGGGTCGGGCGGCGGGAACTGCGGGTTCGGTCCGTTGCGGAACAGCGTGCCGTTGAGCGATCGCGGCAGTTCGCCGTCGACCGGCAGGTCTGTCACCTCCAGCTCGGTTCGCACCGGGCCGAAATTGCCGCTGAGAAACCGGCTGACGTCATTTGGCATCCCATCCTCCGCCAAGCGAAGTTTACAATGTCAACATCGAGGGTGACAGCCGGGCAACGCGTTGTCAACGCCAAAGTAGACGCTGTAAACATCCGGGCATGGGCGAAATCCGAGTGCGCGAGGTGCCGCGTCGGTACCATCATGGCGACCTCCGGGCGGCATTGCTCGAAGCTGCCGAGGAGATCATCGAGCGAGACGGCGTGCAGGCGCTCACCCTTCGCGCAGCCGCGCGCGCGGTTGGCGTCTCGCACGCGGCCCCCGCCAATCACTTCGGCGATCTGACCGGCCTGCTCAGCGAACTTGCGGCGATCGGCTACCGGCGGTTCGCACACGCGCTGCAAGCGGCGAAGTCGTCGGCAGAAGGTTCGGGAGAACGCGGGGCGCCGGCGATGGGCCGCGCCTACGTCAATTTTGCACGTCAACAGGCCGGCATGTTCGCGCTGATGTTCCGGAGCGAACGGCTCGACATGTCCCGACCGTCGCTCCGCGCGGCCATCGATGAGGCGCGCCAGGCGCTGCGCGATGCGGCGTCCATGCGGCCGAAAGATGCGGCGCCGCCGTCGCCGCTGGCGCGCGCGGCAGAGGCTGTGGCGCTCTGGTCGCTCGTCCACGGCTTCGCGACGCTGCTGCTGGACGGGCGCCTCGATGGAATTCTGTCGGCCCTGCCTGCCGGTGACGACGTCGATACCCTGCTCGCGGCGATCCTGGCACCGAGGCACCGCTGAATTCGTCTCTCGGCCGGTTTGTTGTTCTCCGGCCGGTGCGCGTCGGCTAGCTTCTCGATCGGCGGCATAAGAAGAAACCGGGGGTTTCGCGGATGAAACGCAGGACGTTGCTGGGCGGCGTTGTCGCCGCCGCCACGCTGATCCGAGCTGGGCGCGCAGCCGAGGCGGCGGTCAAGATCGGCGTGCTCACCGACATGAACGGGCCGGCGCGCGACATGAGCGGCAGTGGGTCGGTCGCAGCCGCGAAGCTCGCGATCGACGATGTCGGCGGCCGGGCGCTCGGGCAGCCGATCCAGCTCGTCAACGGCGACCATCAGATGAAAGCGGATGTCGCGACTCAGCTCGCCGCCGCCATGTACGAGACGCAGGATGTCGATCTGATCGCGGACGTGCCGTTCTCGGCCGCCGGCCTCGCGGCGCAGACGGTGTCGCGCCAGAAGAAGCGGCTGCTGATCGTCTCCGGGACGGGCGCCGACGAATTTACCGGAAAATTCTGCTCGCCGTACGCGATGCAGTGGACCTTCGACAGCACCGCCCTCGCCCGCGGCACGGCGCATGCGATGCTGCAACGAGGCGCCAAGACCTTCTACTTCCTGACGCCCGATTATGCGTTCGGCTACTCGATGGAAAACGCCGCGACCAAGCTCATCCAGAGCGAGGGCGGCACGGTGCTCGGGCACGCGCGGTTTCCGTACGGGACGCCGGACCTGAGCAGCTATCTGCTGACCGCCCAGTCCTCCCACGCCGACGTCATCGCCATTGCCGCCGGGCCGCCTGACAACGTCAATGCCTTCAAACAGGCTGCTTCCTTCGGCATCGGTCGCGACGGCAAGCAAGAGCTCGCCGCGTTCCTCGCCTTCATCAACGATGTCAAGGCGACCGGGCTCGATATCGCGCAGGGGCTGATCGTGACGACGTCGTTCTACTGGGACCGCGACGACGCGACGCGCGCATGGTCGCAGCGCTTCTACGCGGCGAACGGGAAGATGCCGAGCATGACCCAGGCCGGCGTCTATTCCGGCGTGCTGCATTACCTCATGGCGGTGCAGGCGATCGGGACGAAGGATCCGGACAAAGTCGCCGAGAAGATGC
>DATAPS010000249.1:0-4127 GCA_036265085.1 Acetobacteraceae bacterium
GCATGATGAAGCCGTAGCCCTTCGTCGCGTTGAACCACTTAACTTTTCCGGTAGCCATTCTCTCTGCCTTGCTCATTCGCGCCGCCCGCAAGATCGCGCGCGGCGTCGGACAATCGTGCCTTTGGTTCTTGAAGGCACCCGAGAGCGCAGACCAGAAAGCCAAAATTCGATTGCGACGACGATTTGACACAGAAAAGCCGCAGCATGTCAAACGCCGCGGAAACATATTCCCGCATCTTGGGGTCGCATCCGCTATCTACGGCAGCGCATCCATGTATGCAAGTCCCTCGCGAAAGTTTCACGACCTGGAACCAAGGCAATGAGAAGGGCGGAGCCGAAGCCCCGCCCTCCCGTTCGTGAGTGCGCCGAAAGGCGCCCGGATCCGAACCGCGGGTTAGAAGCGCATGCGCCCATGCCGCCGGCCAACAGTTGCTCGCTCTTCAACCGTTATTACTATCACGGAACGACATAGACGTGCTGAAACGTGGCGCGCCGGCAGCGTGCTTCGCAGAATTGACGGAGCGTTGACGATGACGTGGACATCGCCCGGTCGCGGCTCGACGCGACGCACGGCGCGAACTTGCGCGTCCGCGCTGGGCGTGCTCGCGATGCCCGGCGCCGCGGCGTCGGGCGGTTCGGGTAGCGGCTGGACGAGCGGGGCAGCCCGAGCGGCCTGCTTGCCTCTGCGCGGGCGCGGCGGCGGGAGGGTTGCTCTCCTCGCCGCCTCCCAAGGAAATCGGGGATGTTTTCCGGCGGTCGCGGCGCAACTCCGCGCCGGCGGACGAAACCGGCGGAAGCTGCGTGGGTAGCGGCTCGACGAATGTGGTCCGGTCCGGTGCGATGGGCGCCGCGTCGATCGGTGCGGCGGACAGGGCGGCGTCGCGCATCTGCGCGGCCATCGCGGCGAAGCTTTGCTTGAGGCGCTCGATCCGCCCGCGGAACATGAACAGCAGCGCCGTCGTCACGAACCCCTGCGCCGAGAGGTCCGCAAGGATCATGTCGATCAGGCGGCAGAAGCGGTCGGCGAGGGAGAGGGGTTCCTGGTTGGGCATGAACGGAAGAAGAACACAGATGGCGGATGAGGGCAAGGAGAATATTCAGATACAATGGCGAATGGCGACTATTTCCCTTCCACGTCGCGGGAAGGGTTGGCCGAGGGGACGTCAGGAATGTCCGTGGATGATGTGCCTGTTCCCGCCTGGTGAACTCAGGGGAGCGCACCCGGCCTCACCGCGCGCCGATCTGCGTCGCCCGCAACGAAAAGGGGTGGACCTTTCGGTCCACCCCTGCTCGCCTCTGACGAAAGACGTCCGATCCCGAAAGATCAGAAATCCCGGTCTTAGAAGTCCATGTCGCCCATGCCGCCGCCCGGCGGGCCGGCCATTGGGGCCTTCTTCTCCGGCTTCTCCGCCACCATCGCCTCGGTGGTGATCAGCAGGCCGGCGACCGAAGCCGCGTCCTGCAGCGCCGTGCGCACGACCTTGGTCGGATCGATGATCCCGGCCTTCACCATGTCCTTGTACTCGGCGGCCTGCGCGTCGAAGCCCCAGTTGTAGTCCTCCTTCTCGAGGACCTTGCCGGAGATCACCGCACCATCCTCGCCGGCGTTCTCGGCGATCTGGCGCAGCGGTGTCATCAGCGCGCGACGGACGATCTCGACGCCGTGCTTCTGGTCGTCGTTGTCCACCCTGAGCTTGGCAAGCCCCTCCGACGCGCGGGCCAGCGCCACGCCGCCGCCCGGAACGATACCTTCCTCGACCGCCGCACGGGTTGCGTGCAGGCTGTCGTCGACGCGGTCCTTGCGCTCCTTCACCTCGACCTCGGAGCCGCCGCCGACGCGGATCACCGCGACGCCGCCGGCGAGCTTCGCCAGGCGCTCCTGCAGCTTCTCGCGGTCGTAGTCCGAGGTCGTCTCCTCGATCTGCGCCCGGATCTGGTTGCAGCGGCCCTTGATGTCCTCGCTCTTGCCGGCGCCTTCGACGACCGTCGTGTTCTCCTTCTCGATGAGAACCTTCTTCGCCTTGCCGAGCATGTTGAGCGTCACGGACTCGAGCTTGATGCCGAGATCTTCGCTGATGACCTGACCGCCCGTGAGGATCGCGATGTCCTCGAGCATCGCCTTGCGGCGATCACCGAAGCCCGGCGCCTTCACGGCCGCGACCTTCAGCCCGCCGCGCAGCTTGTTCACCACGAGCGTGGCGAGCGCCTCGCCCTCGACGTCCTCGGCGATGATCAGCAGCGGACGGCCCGACTGCACCACGGTCTCGAGCAGCGGCAGCATCGGCTGCAGGCCCGACAGCTTCTTCTCGTGGATCAGGATGTACGGCTGGTCGAGATCGGCGATCATCTTCTCCGCGTTCGTGATGAAATACGGGGAGACGTAGCCGCGGTCGAACTGCATGCCCTCGACGACGTCGAGCTCGGTCTGGATGCCCTTGGCTTCCTCGACCGTGATGACGCCCTCGTTGCCGACCTTCTGCATCGCGTCCGAGATCATCTTGCCGATCTCGGTCTCGCCGTTCGCGGCAATCGCGCCGACCTGCGCCGTCTCGGCCGGGGTCGTGATCTTGCGGGTTCTGGTCTTCAGCTCCTCGACGACCGCGTTGACGGCCTTGTCGATGCCGCGCTTGAGGTCCATCGGGTTCATGCCGGCGGCCACCGCCTTCGCGCCTTCGCGCACGATCGACTGTGCGAGCACCGTCGCGGTCGTCGTGCCGTCGCCGGCGAGGTCGTTGGTCTTCGAGGCCACTTCGCGCACCATCTGGGCGCCCATGTTCTCGAACTTGTCGGCGAGCTCGATTTCCTTCGCGACGGTCACGCCGTCCTTGGTGATCCGCGGCGCGCCGAAGCTCTTGTCGAGCACGACATTGCGGCCCTTCGGCCCGAGCGTCACCTTCACCGCGTCGGCGAGGATATCGACGCCGCGCAGCATGCGCGAGCGCGCATCCGTGCTGAAGCGTACTTCCTTAGCAGCCATGTTTCTTCTCTTCCTTTGTCAGTCGTCGTTGTTGTGGCCGGTGGCGCGGCCGGAGATCACGCGCGGGATTCAGGCGGCCTTCTTCTTGGCCACCACGCCCTCGACGATCCCCATGATGTCGCTCTCCTTCATGATCAGCAGCTCTTCGCCGTCGATCTTGACCTCGGTGCCGGACCACTTCCCGAACAGGATGCGGTCGCCTGCCTTCACGTCGAGCGCGACGATCTGGCCCTGCTCGTTGCGCGCGCCTGGGCCGGCCGCAACGACCTCGCCCTCCATCGGCTTTTCCTTCGCCGTGTCGGGAATGATGATGCCACCCGCGGTCTTCTCCTCGGCGTCGAGGCGGCGGACCACGACCCGGTCATGCAAGGGACGGAACTTCATTCGGATCGCTCCTGGAATGTGATGGGCCCGGCGGATAGCCTGCCGGGCGGGTTTGCTAGCACTCGCCTTACGGGAGTGCCAGCGATCTACGGTCCCTGAGCACCGATGTCAAGCGGCGCGGCAGCACTCGAAATAAGTGAGTGCCAAGCCTCTGATTCTAAAGCCGAATTCTCTTGCGCCCGCACGGTATTGTCATGCCATCCTGACCGAACCGCGGGGCTGAGACGCGGTTGAGGGAACATCGCCACGAGCACGGCGCAACGGAGGACGGATGTTTGGAGGACGAATGGACGTGACGACCCGGATGCAGAAGCAGCTTGACGGCTACCGGCTGACCACTGCGGAAATCCTGTACCACCTCCCCGATCACCCGGGCGTGCTGCAGACGTTCATCTGGCAGGAACTCGATCTGGCGCCCCGCTTCCCGGTTCTTCACAAGTTCCTCGACTTCTGGGAGCGCGAGATCGAGGGCAAGCTGCACTCGGTCCGGATCGGGACGAGCGGCATCTTCGGTGCCCGCGAAGTACGGCACGCCGCCCATCTGATGCACCTGCACTAGACGGATCAGCGGGGAGAGGGCGAGATCAGCGGAGCGGGCATAGGCCGTTCCCGAGGCGCAACGTGACGGCGTTGCCGGACGATCACCGCATTCTCGGCTTCGCGATGATCGGCTTGGAGATCGGCGAGGTGATGGGGGCGATGCTGGCGAACCTGCCGTATCCGCGCGTGGGCGACGCGGAGATTGCGCATCTGACGATGGCGGAGG
>DATAPS010000250.1:0-3675 GCA_036265085.1 Acetobacteraceae bacterium
GAAGCTCGGCAGTGCCACCGTGAGCCCGCCGACCTGTTGGAAATAGGTGAACTGCCCGACCTCCATTCCGTCGCACCAGACCTCCCAACCCAAGCCCCAGGCGCCGAGCGTCGGGCTCTCCCAGTCGTCCTCGACGAAGCGAAAATCGTGCAGCAGCGGGTCGAGGCCGATCTCGCGGTAGCTCTCGAGCAAGAGCGCCTGCGCGCGCTCGGGGCTTGGCTTCATGATCACCTGGTACTGGTAGAAGTGCTGCAGCCGATTGGGATTGTCGCCATAGCGACCGTCGGTCGGGCGGCGACTGGGCTGGACGTAAGCGGCGGACCAGGGGCGGGGACCGAGGGCGCGAAGCGTCGTCGCCGGATGAAAGGTGCCCGCACCCATCTCGACGTCATACGGTTGGAGGATCACGCAGCCCTGGCGGGACCAGAAGACATGCAGGCGCAGGATCAGATCCTGAAAGCTCGGCGGCGACGGGCTGGCGTCCATTCCGGATGACGGCTGTGCTGGGTGCGTCGCACCATACGTTCGGCGCCGGGCACGAACAAGGAGACGGCGGTTGACGCGGCGGGATGCAATCGGAGGCGGGATCGTCGTCCTCGCTGTCGCGCTGCTGCTGGTCTACCGCCACACGGTCGTCGAGGCGCGCGCATGGGCCGCGGCCTGCGCACTGGCGGACCGCCCGGCGGGATGCGGCCCGCGGGCCGCGCTGCTTTGGTTGCAGTATCACGGCCTCTGGGGCTTCTCCGCGCTCGCTTGCGGCCTTTGGGCGTTTCTCGGCGGCCGGTTCGGCGCAGCGGCCGGCGCGGTCGCGCTCGGGGGCGCCGCCGCGATCAATTATAACGCGACCTTCGGCGTGCTCGGCGCTGCCCTCGGCGTGTGGGCATGGGTCAGGCGGGAACACGCCGCCGGACGGGCGTCGCGCATCTGAGCAGGGGCGGCGCAGCAAGGATGAACGCGCATACCGTCCAGAGCTGGGCCTGATGGTTCAGCGGACCTTCGCGGAGCGCCCCTGCGGCCGCGCACAAGGCGAGCACGGCGCCGGCCAGAACCTCCTCCCGGCCGCCACCGCCACGGGGGAGGTCGCGCAGTAAAGCGCGCCCCACCACGGCGACGAGCGGCACCGCGAACGCCGGCAGCGGAAAGTCCCGGTAGCGCGGGTCGGCCACAAGCATGACCTCGAGCACGGCGGCCGTCCAAACGAAGACGAAACTGAGATCGTCAAACCAACATGCGAGCGGTGGCAGGCGGAGATGGAACAGGCCCTGAACCGCCCGCGTCGCATCCGCACCGGACCGCGACGGCGGCACCGGCGCGCCGCTCAGCAACGCGGCCGCGCGGGCCATCATCAGCATGGCGAGCAGCGTTTGGCCGCCGAGATTGCCGACTGCCGCGGTGCGGACATAGGCGTCGTAGAGCACGGGACTGGTCGCGATCCAGGCATATCCCAGCGCCACTCCGAGCGCGGCCGCCAGGGTGACGACGCCGGCCTGTGCGCCGACGGGTAGCGGCGGGCCGCAGCCGAGCGCAAAGGCGAGCAACAGCAGCGCAAAGGCACCGCTCGCCGCGGCGGCCTTCATCCAATCGGGGTTCTCGGTAACGGCGCCGGAAAGCGGGAACTTTGGCGTCCGATCGCTGCGCCAAAGACCCCAATTCGCGCCGACGGTGCCCTCGTTCTGGTATTTCCAGACCTGATCGAACGCCTCGATCAGGTTGTAATCGAACCCCTCAGCGTGAGCGAGCGCGACGAACCGGCGCAGGAACACCGCCTGATTGACCACGCTGGGCGCCGCATCGTCGCGCCAGCGCCCGCGGCTCGGCCAGCCGGTCTCGCCGACGGCGATCGGCTTGCTCGGGAACAGCGCCGCCATCCGGCGATAGACGTCCGCGACGTGGGCGACCGCCCCGTCGATGCCCGTCGGCGTGTCCTCCCAGTACGGCAACAGGTGGATCGTCACGATATCCACATGCCGCGCCACCTCAGGGAACTGCGCCCAGAACTCCCAGACATCCGCGTATGTAACGGGCTGCCGGACAGCCGCGCGCACCTGATCGATCGCGGCGATCAGATCCCCCGCCGGGAGGTCGCGGCGCAGCAGCACCTCGTTCCCGACGATCACGCGCTCGATCGTGTCGGGGTAGCGATGCGCGAGCGCGATCGCCTTGGCGATCTCGCGGGCGTTGCTCGCGCGGTCGGCGCCCAGCCAGAGGCCCTGCCAAACCTTCAGTCCGTGTCGCTGCGCGATCTCGGCGACGTCGTAGTCGCCCTCGTTGGCCGCGTACGTCCGCAGCGCGCGCGCCCGTGTCGCCACGAGCGCCACATCCGCCTCCACCTCGGCACGCGACGGGAAGGTGTCGGTGAGCGGGGACTGGCCGGCGCGGAACGGGGCGAAGGAGACGGAGTTGAACCGCGCCTCCGCCATTCCGACGTCACCGGCCTGCGGTCTGTTCGGCAGCCACCACGCAAGGATGATTGATCCGAGCAGGGCGACGAACAGCAGGACCGGGAGCGGCGCGAGGCGGTGCATCGAGTGGTCCGCGTAGCGCGGCGAGGTACGGCGGGAAAGGGCGGATGAGATGGCGGTGGACGGGCTCGACGATGCGACGATCCGGCACGTGCTGAAATCGGTGCGGCGGATCGCGCTGGTCGGCGCGTCGGATAAGCCGGAGCGGGCGGCCAATCACGTGCAGGCGTTCCTCCAGCAACAAGGCTACGAGGTCACGCCGATCAATCCCCGCCTCGCCGGCCGGAGCCTGCACGGGCGCGAGGTGGTCGGATCGCTCGCTCACGCCACGCCGCTCGACATGGTCGACATCTTTCGCGCGAGCGAAAACGTGCCCCCGGTGGTAGACGAGGCGATCAGGCTCGGCGCAAAAGTGATCTGGATGCAACTCGGGGTGATGCATCAAGACGCGGCGGAACGAGCGCGCTCGGCGGGGATCACGGTGGTGATGGACCGCTGTCCGCTGATCGAGACGCGGCGGCTGGCTTGAACGTGAAACGGATGGCAGCCACATCCGCGCCGTCAACACGGATCCCAGGAGGACCCACGTGACCAACGAGGAACGCGACCTCATCACCCAGTTCATCGCCCGGGTGGGAGGCGCCCAGCAACAGGGCGGCTTTGCTTCCGTTCCGACAGCCGGGGCGAACCCGCAGCTTCCGCCGATCGACCGCGAAGCCGATGCGCTGCTCGCCGACCTGTTCAACCGCTATCCCGAAGCCCGCTACCGCATCACCCAGCTCGCCTTCGTGCAGGAGCAGGCGTTGAAGGGCGCGCAGGCTCGAATTGCCGCTCTCGAAAATGCCCTTCAGCAGGCGCAGCAAGCGGCGCAGCAATCCCAATCGGCGGGGGGCGGCTCGTCTTGGGGTGGTGGGGGACAGCAACCGGCGCAGCAATCGCGCGGATTCTTCGGCAACTTGTTCGGGGGCGGCTCGTCTGCGCCGCCGCCTCGTCCCGCCTATGCGTCGCCGCCGCAATACCAGCCTCAGCCCCAGTACCAGCCGCAATATCCGCAAATGATGCAGCAGGGCGGCACCGGGTTCCTGGGTGGCGCGTTGCGGACGGCGGCGGGTGTCGCGGGGGGCGTGGTCGCCGGCGAAGCGCTGATGAACCTGCTTTCCGGCAGCCACGGAGGGGGCGGCGGATTGTTCGGGGGCGCCGGGTTCGGGGGTGG
>DATAPS010000251.1:0-13072 GCA_036265085.1 Acetobacteraceae bacterium
GACGCCTCGCCGGAGATCGCGATGCGGTTGCCGCGACAGGAAAGACGGACCCCGAGGCCCTGCTCGATCCGGACCAGATGCCGGTCGTGATCCCCGAGCAGGACGGGGAGCAGCGCGTTGTCGCCGAAATGCAGGGCCACGGCCTTGCTGGCGGCGATGGGGGCGGGGGTGCGGGGGTCAGCCGAAGTCGCGGCGATGTGTGTCAAGCGCAGGCTCGCTCCTCTACGAGTGTGGCAGACAGTGAATTGGGAAAGGCGGCGGTGATCCGCACCGGGATCTCGGCGCCGATCAAGTCGGGCGAGGCATCGAGATGCACCGGCTGCAGCCATGGCGTCCTGCCGCCGACCTGGCCGGGGTGGCGGCCAAGACCGGTCAGCAGAACCGGGACCGTGAGGCCGACGCAGCTGCGGTTGAAGCGCGTCTGCTGCTCGCGGAGCAGCGCCTGGAGCTCCTGGAGGCGGCGGTCCTTGTCCTCCTCCGGCACCTGCGAGGGCGCACCGGCGGCGGGGGTTCCGGGCCTGGGGGAGTATTTGAAGCTGAACGCCTGGGCGAAGCCCACTTCGCGGATCAGGTCGAGGGTCGCGCGGAAGTCCGCCTCGGTCTCGCCGGGATGGCCGACGATGAAGTCCGACGAGAGCGCGATGTCCGGGCGGGCGGCGCGGAGACGCTCGACGATGCCGACGTAGTCGCGGGCGCTGTGCTTGCGGTTCATGGCCGCGAGGATGCGGTCGGAACCGGACTGCACGGGCAGATGCAGGAACGGCATCAACGCCGGCACGTCGCGATGGGCGGCAACCAGATCATCGTCCATGTCGCGCGGATGCGACGTGGTGTAGCGGAATCGCAACAAGCCCGGAACATCAGCCAACCGCCGGATGAGCCGGCCGAGCGTGGACGGGTTCCCCTCGCGGTCGCCCCCGTGCCAAGCGTTCACGTTCTGCCCGAGCAGCGTGATCTCCCGCGCGCCCTGAGCGGCGAGGCGGCACGCTTCCGCCAGCACGGCGGCCTCGGAGCGGCTCGCTTCGGCACCGCGGGTGTAGGGGACGACGCAGAAGCTGCAGAACTTGTCGCAGCCTTCCTGGACGGTGAGGAAGGCGGTGAGCCCTTGCGGCGCGGCCTGTTCCGGCAGGTGGTCGAACTTGTCCTCGGCGGGGAAGTCCGTCTCGATCACCGCCCCAGCCGCCCGGGCGGCGCGCGCGACCATCTCCGGCAGGCGGTGATAGGTTTGAGGACCGAGCACGATGTCGACATAGGGCGCCCGGGCGACGATCTCGGCGCCCTCGGCCTGGGCGACACAGCCGGCGACGGCGAGGATGGTCGCTTTACCCTCCGCGGCCCGGGATTCCTTGACCAGCCGGAGGCGTCCGAGCTCCGAAAACACCTTTTCCGCCGCGCGCTCGCGGATGTGACAGGTATTGAGGATGATCATATCGGCGTCAGGAACAGCCGTCGACACGTAGCCGAGCGGCGCCAGGACGTCGGCCATGCGGCCGCTGTCGTACACGTTCATCTGGCAGCCCCATGTGATCACGTGGAGCCGCCGGGGTGATTCGGCCATCAGGGCTGCTCCGCGCCGGCGAGGCGCGGAGGGATCGTCGCAGCGAACGAACGGGTCAAGCCCAAGGGCGCGTCACGGCCTCCGGTCACGTATGCAGCCGCACATGGTGCGTCGCAACGCTCACGCAAAGGCGGGCCGGGTGGCGTCTTCGGGAGACGATCCCGGTTGTAGCGGCCGGACGGGCCGGTTCTGACGCAGAGTGGCGGCGCCTTCGGCCACCGACGTCCAAACCGCCTCGGCCAGCGGCTTGCGGCCGGCGAAATTCCGCGGGTCCACCGGAACGTGAAGGAGGACCGTGGCCCGCAGGCCGCGATACTGGGCGAGGCGCCAGAAATGCGACCCGATATCCATATCGCCGTACCAGGCGAACAGCGCCCGCGTGGCGCGCCCGGCGGGTAGGTAGCCCAGTCGGTCGTAGACGACGCTAACGGGCTGCACCAGCGGCGGCAGGCCATCCGGATCCACCGGGACCTCGGCGATCGAGAAGAAGGCGGAACGGAACGGCAGCACGCGCGAGCCGTCGGACGTGGTGCCCTCCGGAAACAAGACCAGGTTGTCGCCGGCCGCGAGCCGGTCGCGCATGTCGTCGCGCTCGCGCCCCGCCGTGCTGCGCTGGCGCCTGACGAAGACCGTCCGCCCGAGCTTGGCGACGACGTTGATGACCGGCCAGTGCGACACCTCGTCCTTGGCGATGAAGCAGGCGTCGAGCTGCGCGCCCAGCACGGCGATGTCGAGCCAGGACGAGTGGTTGGAGACGAACACCACCGGCCGCCCGCCCGGTCGTGCGGCGCTCCGGCCGATCACGCGGCGCTTGAGCCCGATCAAGCCGCAAATTCCGGCCCAGTAGATGCGGGCGAACCAGATTTTCGGCCGTCCTGGCAGCACAAGGCACACCGACTGAACCAGGATCGAGAGCAGTGTCCAGAGCATTACCATGACGGCACGGCGGACGGCGCGGCCGCGACGGGCCACGACGCGGCTGAACGACGACACGCGGCCGGGCCACGAGCCGTCATCGACACGACCGTTCTTCCGTCGGAGCAACGGGTTGCGCTTGGCCTTGAGGCGCCGCGGCGATGCTTGCATCGGCACGTCTGATACGATGCCGCAGCCGCGTCGGACAATGACGGGTTTATGATCTTTCCTGGAAACGCAGCCCCGCTTGCGCCACACCCGTTCCACCAACTCGGCAGGCAGCGGACGTTCGGGCAAGCGCATGGGGGAGAGACAGACTGTGCTGCGCCGGGCGACCCTGCTCCTCGCGGGCATCGTGATCGCGACGGGCGACACGGTTCCGGGACGCGCCGCCGACCCACAGCCCTACACAGTCATGATCATGCCCACCGGCATCGCCGGCATCGACGGCGCCGCCCAGGAAACCTCCACTCTGCAAAGCCTGAACAAGACCGGGCCTGTCGGGCCGTTCGCCCTGGTCGAGCGCGCACGTAGCGATCAGACGCGCCTCGATACCGTCCTGAACAGCTTCGGCTATTACGCCGGATCCGTCGCCATCACCATCGAAGGCCGCCCGCTGGACGATCCGACGCTCGTCGATCGCCTGGATGCCGTTCCGCCGGGCACCTCCGTCCCGGTGGTGGTGACGATGACCCCCGGGCCGCTGTTCCGCATCGGCACGGTCCAGGTCAGCGGCGACGTGCCGCCCGACGCCCGTGGCGAGCTGAACCTCGCCACCGGCCAGCCGGCAGTCGCCTCGGACGTGCTGGCCGCGCATGACCGCCTGCTGAACTACTTGCAGAGCACCGGCCACGCGCTCGCGACCGTCTCGACGCCCGTGGCGACGCTCGAGACCGGGTCCCGGTCTCTGAACATCGCGATGACGGTCGATGCCGGGCCGCGCGTCGATCTCGGCGAGATCACCATCACGGGGCTCAAGGACGTGAACGTCGGCTTCATCCGCCGGACCCTTCCGCTCAATCCCGGCGAGCAATACGATCCGGCGAAGCTCCAAGCGGCGCGAGAGGATCTTGCCGCGCAGGGGGTATTCTCCTCGGTCGCGATCACGACGCCGGACCATCTCGCCGAAAACGGCACGCTGCCCGTGATGATCACGGTCGTCGAGGGGCCGAAGCGTGTCGTCAGCGCGGACGCCGCCTATTCGACCGACCTCGGCATCGCCGCCGGCGCGAGCTGGACCCACCGCAACCTGTTCGGCAACGCCGAGCAACTGACGCTGCGTGCCAACGCGACGGAGGTCGGCGGCGGAACGGATGCGAAGCAGCCCGGTTATATTGCCAGCGCGACCTTGCTGTTCCCGGCCTGGCTGCGGCGCGACCAGACGCTGACGCTGAACACCACGGCACTGAAACAATATCTCAAGGCCTACAACCAGACAGCGTTGATCGCGGGCGTGACCGTCGCGCGCACGCTCACACCGAACCTGAAGGTGAGCGTCGGGCTGACGGGGGAGGAGGAGAAGATCACGCAGGAAGAAGTGGGGCGCAACTACACGCTGCTGCAGGTGCCGCTGACGGCGACCTTCGACAACACGGGCAGCATCTTCGACCCGACGCACGGGGTGAGAGCGAATGTCACGCTCACGCCCACCGAGAGCTTCCGCAACCCGCAGACGACCTTCCTGATCGCGCAGGCGACCGCCTCCACGTATTTCAATCTCGGTGAGCCGGGACGTAGCGTGCTTGCCGTGCGCGGGCTCATCGGGTCGATCCAGGGCGCCTCGACGCTGGAGATTCCTGCGGACCAGCGCTTCTACGCGGGCGGGACCGGAACGGTGCGCGGCTACCGATATCAGTCCGTCGGCCCCCGCTTCCCCGACGGCGTCTTCGAAGGCGGCACTTCGATCGACGCGGGGAGCGTCGAGTTCCGCCAACGCTTCGGCGAAAGCTTCGGCGGCGTCGTCTTCGTGGATGCCGCTCAGGTCGGCTCGAACGGGAAGCCTTTTTCCGGCACGCCGCGAGTCGGCACTGGGTTCGGCGTGCGTTACTATACCTCGATCGGTCCGATCCGCGCCGATCTCGCATTCCCGGTGAACCCGCAGAAGAAGGCCGATCCGTTGGAGTTCTACGTCGGCATCGGGCAGGCATTCTGATGCGCCGCTCGCGGCTCCGCATCGCCGCGCTGCTGCTCGCACTCGCTGCGCTACCCGTCCTCGCGCTGGCGGCGGAACCGCAGACATATCGCCAAAGCTTCCTGTGGGGGATCGTGCAGGACCTCGCGCAGCGCGTGTTGGGCAAGGACATCGTCATCGACGGCTTGTCGGGATCGCTGGGCGACATCCGGATCGCGCATGCCGAGCTGCGCGACGCGGACGGCGCATGGCTGACCGCTGACGATCTCGCGTTGTCGTGGTCGCCACTGCAGCTCGTCCGCGGCGTCGCGCATTTCGAACGGATCGCGATCGGGCGCGCGACGATGCTGCGCAATCAGGTGCCGAGCGCGCCTGCAAAGCCGTCGAAGAGCTCCTCGTCGTCGCTGCCGGTGACGATCCGCATCGACGCGTTGCACGCGGACCGGATCGACATCGACAAGCCCGTGTTCGGGGAGGCACTGGCCGCAACAGCGGACGGGAAGGCCGATCTGACCGGGCTTCCGGTCGGCACAGCGCAGATCACGATCCAGCGGCTCGACGGCCAGGGCACCTACAAGCTCGACGGCAATTTCGGCAAGGACAGCATCGACGCGCATCTCGACGTCGCCGAGCCGGAGCATGGCGCGCTCTCGACGATCGCGAATCTGCCGTCGCTCGGCGCGCTGTCGGTGCAGGCCGCGGTCCAGGGGCCGTTCGGCGCGGTGAAAACCGACGTGAGCGTGGCGGCGGGGCCGTTGCATGCGACCGCGAACGGCACCGTCGACGTGAACGGCGAGTCGGCCGATCTCGCGGTCGTCGCCAACGCGCCGGCAATGTCGCCGAGCCCCGATATCTCCTGGCAGGCAGTCGCGCTCAACGCGCGTGTCCATGGAACGTTCACCAAGCCGGACGTGACCGGCACCGCGCACATCGCGCAACTCGCGGCGGCTGGTGGAAAGGTGCAGGATTTCGCGCTCGACATTCAGGGCAACAGCGGACAGGCGGCGCTGCGCGCGACGATCGCCGGCCTGCTGATCCCCGGCCCGAAGCCGGACATCTTCGCCGCCGCGCCGCTGCAGCTGACGGCGGACGCACAGCTCGATGCGGCGAATCGTCCGGTGACATTCGCCCTTTCGCATCCGCTGCTGAACCTGAAGGGGAGCGCTCAGACGGCGGGCGCGATCGCCGTCCAGGCGACGCTCGGCGTACCGGATCTCGCGCCGCTGGCGGCCGCGGGCGGCGTCGATCTGGCGGGACATACCGATCTGACGGTGAGCGCGCACATGGCGGGCGAGACGCGCGACGCTTCGATCGACGGCACGGTCGCGATCACGGGCGGCGTATCGCCCGCCCCGTCGCTGGTCGGTCCGGATGGCAAGATCGGCATCACCGCGTCGATGACGGGAAACGACGTCACGCTTTCCCGCTTCGTCTTCGATGGCAGCAACGCGCGCCTCTCCGCCAACGGCACCGTGCGCAACAACGTCGTTTCGCTCGACTGGACGGCGGCGCTCGCCAACCTCGCCTTGGTCGCGCCGACGCTGACCGGCGCGCTCGCGGGCAGCGGGCACGTCGCGGGACCGGCAACTGCTCTCGCGGCCACCGCGGATCTCAAGGGCACGCTGGGGACCAAGGACTTCCCGCCCGGCCCGGTCGAAGTCATGCTCGATGCGCAGGGCCTCCCCGATGCGCCGACCGGATCCGTCACGGCGAGCGGGACTGTCGAGGATGCGCCACTCCAGCTCGCGGCGCGGGCGCAACGGCAGCCGGACGGCGCGCTGGCGGTGACGATCGAGCGGGCGGGCTGGAAGAGCGCCACGGCGCAGGGCGCGCTGACGCTGCCGCCAGGATCGACGCTGCCGCTCGGGCAGGTCACGCTGCGTGTTGATCGCCTCGCCGATTTCAGCGCGATCGCCGGACAGCCGCTCGGCGGGGAACTCGACGCCGCGGCGAATCTGCAGCCGGACCTGGCGACGCTGGAACTGCGCGCGCGGAATGCCGGAACGTCAGGGGCGGACGTGCGCTCCGCGGACCTCACGGCGCGGGTTGCACATCCGCTCGCCAATCCGGACGTGCAGGCGCAACTCGCCATCACCGGTTTGCGCGCGGGCACGGCGGCGGGGGCGGTGCGGCTGGACCTGAACGGGACGGAAAACGCGCTGGCGCTGAAGCTCGCGACCGATCTTGAGAACTTCAACGGCGCGCCGCTGCGCGGCAACGCGACCGGCACGCTCGACGTCAATGCGATGGATCTCCGCGTGGCAACCCTCGCCGCCGATTGGAAAGGGGAAACCGTGCGGCTGCTCGCGCCGACCAGCGTGTCGCTGAAAGGCGGCCTCGCGGTCGACCGCACGCGGGTGGGAGTCGGGGCGGCGGAAGTAACGGTGGAAGGAAAGATTTCGCCAACGCTCGACCTCACCGCCTCGGCCCGCAACGTGACGCCGGCGCTCGCCCGCCCGTTCGCGCCGAGCCTCGCAGATGCCGGCGGCACGATCAGTGCGGATGCGCGCCTGACCGGAACGCCGACGCAGCCCAACGGCACTGTGCGTCTGACCGCATCCGGCGTTCGTCTGCGCAGCGGGCCGGCCGCCGCACTGCCGGCCGCGAATGCGACGGCGACGCTCGCGCTCGAGGGCGGTGCCGCGCGGGTGGACGCGCGGGTGACGGCGGGGGCGAGCACGGTGACCGTCGCTGGGCGCGTGATGCCAACGATCGACGTCACCGCGTCGGCGCGCAACGTCTCGCCGTCGCTCGGCGCCGCATTCGTGCCCAGCTTGGCGAGCGCGACCGGCACGATCGGTGCGGACGCGCGTGTCACCGGCACGCCTGCGCGGCCGGAGGGGACCGTGCGGCTGACCGCGACCGACCTGCGCGTCCGTAGCGGCGCGGCCGCCGGACTTCCGCCCGCGAACATCACGGCGAACGCCGCGCTCGCCGGTACGCAGGCGCGGATCGACACGCGCCTCACAGCCGGCCGCAATGAGGCAACGGTGGTCGGCACAGTACCACTTGGCGGATCGGGCGCGCTCGGCTTGCGCGCGAACGGGAATGTCGATCTTGCGGTGCTCAACCCCGTCGTGGAGGCGAACGGCGAGCGCGTGCTGGGCCGTCTGACCTTGGCCGCCACGATCGAAGGGTCGGTCGCGGCGCCGGCAATCCGCGGCACGGGGCAACTCACGGGCGGCGATTTCCAGGATTACGGCGCGGGCGTTCACCTCGGCAGCATCGACGCGGCGCTGGAGGCGAACGGACAGACCGCGACACTCACGCGCTTCAGCGCGAAAGCAGGACCGGGCACTGTGTCGGCGAGTGGCTCGGTGGGCCTGACCGGCACCATGCCCGTGAACCTCACGCTGACCGCGCGCAACGCGCAGCCGATCGCGAGCTCGCTGGTGACCGCGAACCTCGACAGCAACCTGACGGTGAGCGGCGCGATCAGGACCGGGCTCGCGCTCGGCGGCAACATCACGATCGACAGCGCCAATATTCAGGTGCCCGAGAAGCTGCCCACCACCGTCGCCGTGCTCGACGTGCGCCGTCCGGGGCAGGCGCCTCCCGCGCCGGCACAGCCCGCGGTGAATATTGCACTGGACCTGACCGTCACGGCCCCGGGTCGCATCTTCATTCGCGGGCGTGGAATCGACGCGGAGCTTGAGGGCAACCTGCAAGTCTCGGGGACGAGCGCCGCGCCGCGACCGAGCGGCTCGTTCACCATGCGCCGGGGCACGTTCAGCATCATCGGCCGGACGATCACCTTCACCACCGGCGAGGTGTTCTTCGATGGCAGCGGCAAGATCGATCCGCGCCTGAACTTCGTCGCCTCGACCACGACATCGAACGGGACGGTCGCGAACATCGCCGTGACCGGCTACGCGAGCTCGCCGAAGATTACGCTGAGCTCCACGCCGCAACTGCCGCAGGACGAGATCCTCGCGCAGGTGTTGTTCGGCCAGAGTGTGGCGAGCCTGAGCCCGTTTCAGCTTGCCGAGATCGCGGCGGCGGTCGCGCAGCTGACCGGCGTCACCGGGTCAGGCAACCTCGACGTGCTGGGCAGCGTGCGCAAGAGCCTCGGCCTCGATCAGCTCTCGATCGGCAGCGGCGCCAGCGGCAACGGGGCGGCGCTGCAGCTCGGGCGCTACGTGGCGCCTGGCGTGTTTCTCGGCGCGCAGCAAGGCACGTCGGGCGGCAGCCAGGCGACCGTGACGATCGACCTCACCAAGCGGCTGAAGCTGAAGGCGGGCGTCGGCACGCCGGGAACAGCCACGGGCGCCACCACCAGCGTCGATCAGAGCGGCGGGACGAGCATGGGCTTGTCATATCAATTCCAGTATTAGCAGGCCTGCCGAAGCGTTCAGCGCTGCACCGTGACGCCCCGCATGAGGACGAATGCCTTGCGGACCCGGCTGACTCCGGCGACCACGCGCCCAGTGACGCACATACGGCGGCCCTCGGTCACGAGCGCCCGCATCTCGTCGGTCGCTTTACCGGAGTTCTCCACTTCCGTGGCCAGCCTCAGGCAGTAATCTTCCGTGTCGGTGGTCAGCGGCATCGGCGTGCTGCTGCCCGCCGAACCATCGTCCGGAGGAGACGGCGATTGCGCGACCGCCGGGGCTATGACCAGGCAGACTGCCAAGGCGGCACCACGGCTGTAACGCCCGATCTTCATGCGCGCGACTATGCCTCATCGCGCGCTGATTGCTCATTGTCGGCACGGTGAACTGGAATTCAGGTCACAGATTGTGGCGTCTCGGCCACATTTTGGCGCGGCATACGGCGAAGCGTGATCACCGCCCGCAAGCCGGGGCCGTTATCCTGCAGCTCGAGGCTGCCGTTGTGCAGGGTCGCGACCGCCTGAACCAAGGCCAAGCCGAGCCCCGAACCCGGCGTGTTCCTTGCCGTTTCGCCGCGGAAGAACCGGTCGGGCGCCCTCGCCCGGTCGCATTCCGGAATCCCGGGCCCCTGATCGGACACAGTCAGACGCACGACATCGGGCAGTTCCTCCGCGACGACGCGGACCGTCCCAGCATCGGGCGAGAACTTGATCGCGTTGTCGACGAGATTCGCGAGCGCCTGCTGCAGCATGTTGCGATCGCCCCAGAACGGGACATGCACAGGCACGTCCGTCTCCAGCACGATGCCGCGCTCCTCCGCGACCGGGGCGTAGAGCTCGGCGACGTCCGTGAGCAGCAGCGCAAGATCGACGTTGTCGAAGGCGGATCGGCGGTTGCCGGCTTCGATCTCCGCAATGCGCAGCAGCGCCTCGAACACAGCGGTCAGCGCGTCCAGATCCGCCTGCGCGCGCTCGACCGCCGCCCGAAGATCCTCCTCCGATCGCGCGTGCATCGCCGCCTCCTCGAGCCGCGCCCGCGCACGCGCGATCGGTGTCCGCAGATCGTGCGCGATCGCATTCGAGACCTGACGCACGCCATCCATGAGCCGGCCGATCCGATCCAGCATGTCGTTGATGGTGTCGGCGAGCTGGTCGAATTCGTCCCCAGTGCCGAACTTGCGGACGCGCCGCCCGAAGTCGCCGGCGCCGATCGCGGCCGCCGTTTCGGAGATGTCGGCGAGCGCCATGGCGAAGATCCGGCGGATCGCCCACGCGCCGAGCGTGCCGAGCGCGAGCGCGATCAGCGCCGCCCATAACATCGCGTCGGCCAGGATCCGGCGCATCTGCACCCGGCTCTGGACGTCGCGCCCGATCAGCATGTGATAGCCGCCGCCGAACTCGAAGATATGCACGCGCGCGATCCCGCGAATGCCGCCGTGCATGATGGGCAATTCGCCCCACGCGTTGTCCATGGCGAGTTGCGGCGGCCAACCGCTGAGATTGCCGGCGAGCACATGGAAGTTGGGGTCGGTCAGCACGTAAATCGCGTCGTCGTCGACGTTGGAATCGATCCTTTGCTGAATCGTATCCTTGAGGGCCTCCAGTCCGCCTTCGTCGTATCGCTCGGAAAGCCCGCGCAGATCTGCGTAGATCACGGTGTCGACCTGGCGCGTTAGCAGGCCGGCCGTCGACCACCAAAGGAACACCGCCAGCGCGATGGCGCTCGCCGCGAACAATCCTGCATAGATCACGGCGAAGCGCGCGCCGGCGGAACGCAGCATCCGCCCGAACAGGTCCTCGAACGTGCTGTGCTTCGCGCGGCGCAGGCTTTCGTGAACGACGAGACGCGGCGCCGGCGCGGCGCGGCGCCCGCCGCCGCTCATGCCGGTTCGACGCGCAACATGTATCCGGCGTTTCGAACCGTGTGGATCATCGGCGACGCGAACGGCTTGTCGACCTTCTGGCGCAGGCGGGAGACGTGCACGTCGATCACGTTCGTTTGCGGATCGAAGTGATAATCCCACACGCCTTCCAGCAGCATAGTGCGCGTGACCACCTGCCCGGCATGGCGCATCAGGAATTCGAGCAGCCGGAACTCGCGCGGCTGAAGATCGATCCTCTGGCCGGCGCGCTTCACCCCGCGCGAGAGCAGGTCCATCTCGAGATCGCCGACGACGAGCTTGGTCGCCGGCCCCTCGCCTTTCGTCCGCCGCGTCAGCACCTCGACGCGCGCGAGCAACTCGGCGAATGCGAACGGCTTCGTCAGGTAATCGTCACCCCCCGCTTTCAGGCCCTTCACGCGCTCGTCGACCTGCGCAAGCGCCGAGAGGAACAGCACTGGCGTCTGATCGTTCTGGGCGCGCAGCGTCTCGACCAGCCGCACGCCGTCGACGCCGCCGGGCAACATGCGGTCGAGCACGATCGCGTCGAACTTCTCGCTCGCGGCGAGGAACAGGCCGTCGCGCCCGTTGTCGGAATGCTCGACGACATGGCCCGCCTCCCGCAGCCCCTTCAAGATGAAGGCCGAGACGTCCTTGTCGTCTTCAACCACCAGAATACGCATGGCGGTCAGCCCTGCCCGTTCGGCCGGCGGCCGACAACGATTGACATGTCCATGGTCTGCGCACCCCGCTTGACCGAAAGCCGAACGCTGTCCCCGGGTGGTGTGGCGGCCACTGCCTTGATCAGCCCGCGCGCACTGTCGACCCGGTCGCCATTGACGGCGTAGAGCACGTCTCCCGGCCGCAGCCCGGCCCGCGCGGCCGGCCCGGTGCGATCAACCGCGCCGATCGTCACGCCGGCGCCGCCCCGCTTCGACTGTGAGTCGTCGCCACTCTCCTGCAGCGTGACGCCGAGCCAGCCGCGCTCGATACGCCCGCGCTCGCGCAGCTCGGCGACGATCGGCCGGGCGATCTCGCTGGGAATGGCGAAGCCGATGCCCACCGATCCACCCGTCGGTGACACGATCGCGGTGTTGAGGCCGACCACGCCGCCGTCCTCGTTGAAAACCGGGCCACCGGAATTGCCGGGATTGATCGGGGCGTCGATCTGGATGAAGTCATCGAACGGTCCGGCGCCGATGTCGCGCCCGCGCGCGGAGACGATGCCGGCGGTGATCGACCCGCCCAGTCCGAACGGGTTGCCGGCCGCGATCACCCAGTCGCCCACTTCGAGCGTGCGGCTGTCACCCCAGGTGACGAAGGGAAGCGGGTTCGGCGGGTTCACCTTGATCAGCGCTACGTCGGTGAGTTCGTCGGACCCGATCACCCGGGCCGGGAGCTGGGTCCCGTCGTGCATCGCGACGACGATCTTTTCGGCCTGTCCGACGACGTGGTTGTTGGTAACGATGTAGCCGGACGGATCGATGATGAACCCCGATCCGGCGCCCTGCATCTCCTGGCGCCGGCGCGTGAACCGTTCGCGGAACTGCTTCTGGAGCTCCGGCGGGAGCGAGGCGAACGGGTCGCTCGGCGTGACCGATTCGGTCACGGCAATGTTGACGACGGCGGGCAGCACGCGCCGCACCTCGGCCGCGAAGCTGGCAGGGCCGTCCGCATGCGCGCTGAGGGGCGCGGCGAGCATGAACAGGCTCAGGATCGCAGCGAATCCCGTCGTCGTGGCCCGACGGCGCAGGTGGTCTCGGGGGTACGGCGGCAGCATCGCGCGCTCCGGTTCGGCCGACATTATGCTCATCAAACTGGCGTGTTGCGGCCGCTGCAACAAGGCTTACGGACGGCGCGGCGACGCGGTTCCCGGATTGTCGGGCCAATGATGCTTCGGGTAGCGGCCGCGCATCTCCTTTCGCACATCGGCCCATGCACCCGCCCAGAAGCCGGCGAGGTCGCCGGTGATGGCGACCGGACGGCCCGCCGGCGACAGCAGCGCGAGCCGGAGCTCCGCCCGCCCGCCCGCGATGTGCGGCGTCTCGCGTAATCCGTAGAAGAACTGCGCACGGGCCTGCGCGACCGGCACTGGCTGCAGGTAGTCCACCTCCGCCCGGCCGCCCGGCAGCGCGATCTCGGACGGCAGATCACGATCGAGGCGGCTGGCCTGCTCCCAGCTCAGACGGCCCCGCAGCACTGCCGCCAGATCGAGCGGGTCGAGATCGGCGATGCGCGAGACGCCGCGGAGATACGGG
>DATAPS010000252.1:0-26297 GCA_036265085.1 Acetobacteraceae bacterium
TGGCAACCCCCGCGGAGGTTCAACCGGACGACACGAAAGGATAGCACGCCCATGGCGATGCCAGATTTCTCTATGCGCCAGCTGCTCGAAGCCGGTGTTCACTTCGGCCACCACACCCGCCGCTGGAACCCGCGCATGGCGCCGTATCTCTACGGCGTCCGCAATCAGGTCCACATCATCGACCTGCAGCAGACGGTCCCCGCGCTCGACCGCGCGCTCCGCGCCGTGCGTGACGTCGCGGCCGCCGGCGGGCGCGTGCTGTTCGTCGGCACCAAGCGCGCCGCCGCCGAGTATGTGGCCGACGCCGCCCGCCGTAGCGGCCAATATTACGTCAACCATCGCTGGCTCGGCGGCATGCTGACCAACTGGAAGACGATCACAGGCAGCATCAAGCGCCTGCGCCAGATCGACGACCTGCTCAACGGCGACACGTCTGGCCTGACCAAGAAAGAAGTCCTGGATATCACCCGCGACCGCGAGAAGCTCGAGCGGGCGTTGGGCGGCATCAAGGATATGGGCGGACTGCCGGACATCCTGTTCATCATCGACACGAACAAGGAGAAGCTGGCGGTCGAAGAGGCGAACAAGCTCAACATCCCGGTCGTTGCCGTGCTCGACAGCAACTCGGATCCGTCCGGTGTCACCTACCCGATCCCGGGCAACGACGATGCAATTCGCGCGATCACGCTTTACTGCGACTTGATGGCGGGCGCGGTTCTCGACGGGATCAGCGCCGAGATGATGGCTTCCGGCCGCGACATCGGCGCTGCCGAAAACCTCCCACCCGAGACGCTGCCTGAACGGGTCGCGGAAACGGCCTGAACCAAGGAGATCACGTCATGGCGGACATCAGTGCCACGCTCGTGAAGGACCTGCGAGAGCGCACCGGGGCCGGATTCTCCGACTGCAAGAAGGCGCTCCTGGAGAGCGGCGGCGATATCGAGGCCGCGATCGACTGGCTGCGCAAGAAGGGTCTCTCGGCGGCTGCGAAGAAATCGGGCCGGGTCGCGGCGGAAGGCTTGGTCGGCGTCGCATCCGTGCCCGGCAAGGCGGCGATGGTTGAGGTGAATGCCGAAACCGATTTCGTCGCGCGCAACGAGGCGTTCCAGGGATTCGTTGAGCAGGTCACGAAGGTGGCGCTTGAGGTCGGTGAAGACGTAGAGGCGATCAGAGCGGCGCCTTACGCCGGCACCGGCCGCACTGTCGCCGAGGAACTGACCCAGCTCGTCGCGACGATCGGCGAGAATATGAACATCCGGCGTGCCCGGGTGCTGAGCGTGCCGTCCGGTGTCGTCGCCACCTACACGCACAACACGGTCAAGCCGGGACTGGGCAAGATCGGCGTGCTCGTCGCCATTTCCGGCGGGTCGGAGATCGACGCACTGGAGCTGCTGGGGCGGCAGGTCGGAATGCACGTCGCGGCGCAGCGGCCGGAGGCGCTCGACATTTCCTCCGTCGATCCCGAGGCGGTCGAGCGCGAGCGCAATGTCCTCGCCGACCAGGCGCGCCAGTCCGGCAAGGGCGAGGACATCATCGCAAAGATGGTCGATGGGCGGATCCGGAAATACTACGAAGAAGTGGTGCTGCTGGAGCAGGTCTGGGTGCATGACGGGGAGAGTCGCGTGAAGGCGGTGATGAAGAAGGCAGGCGCCGAACTCGCCGGATTCGCCCGCTTCCAGCTCGGCGAAGGCATCGCTCGCCAGCAGACCGACTTCGCCGCCGAGGTGGCGGCGGCGTCCGGCGTGAAGCAGCCGGACGCCGAAAAAGTCGACGAACCCACGACCTGACGGCCGACGGGCTCTCTTGTTCGCCAGGGGCGGCGCCTCTAGGGTGCCGCCCTCTTTCTGACTCCCCGCCGCATCGTTCGGAGCTCATGGCTAAGCCCCCCACCTACCGACGCGTCTTGCTGAAGGTGTCGGGCGAAGCCCTGATGGGTCGGCGGGATTATGGCGTCGATACCGAGATGTGCGCGCGCATTGCCGCGGATATCGGCGATGTCGTGGCGCTCGGCGCCCAGGTCTCGCTGGTGATCGGTGGCGGCAACATCTTCCGCGGCGTCTCGGCGGCAGCCGGTGGGATGGAGCGCGCGCAGGCCGATTACATGGGCATGCTCGCCACCGTCATGAACGCGCTGGCGATGCAGAGCGCGCTGGAGAAGCGCGACGTGCCCACGCGCGTGCAGTCCGCCATTCCGATGGCCAGCATCTGCGAGCCATATATCCGGCGCCGCGCGGTACGTCATATGGAGAAGGGCCGGGTCGTCATCTTCGCGGCCGGCACGGGCAATCCATTCTTCACCACCGACACCGCCGCCGCCCTGCGAGCCGCCGAGATGGGTTGCGACGCGCTGCTCAAGGGGACGCAGGTCGATGGCGTCTACGCCGCCGACCCCCGCAAGAACCCTGATGCCGAGCGTTTCGAACAACTCACATACCTGGATGTGCTATCACGCGATCTCAGTGTGATGGACGCCTCCGCAATCAGCCTCGCCCGTGAGAACAAGCTGCCCATCATCGTCTTCAACATCCACGCTCCCGGCGCGTTCGCGCAGGTCATGCGCGGCGAGGGGCCGTTCACGGTCATCTACGAAGCCGGCGTCGCGGCACACTGACAGGAGGCGCTCGTGGCCGTCGCTCTCGACCTCTCCACCCTCAAGACCGACCTGACCCGCCGGATGGACGGGGCGCTCGATACGCTAAAGCGCGAATTCGCCGGTCTCCGTTCCGGTCGCGCCAGCCCAGCCTTGCTGGAGCCGGTGCGCGTCGAGGCGTACGGCAGCGCGGTGCCGATCACCCAGGTCGGCAGCATCGCCGTTCCCGAGGCGCGCATGCTGACGGTGCAGGTTTGGGACCGTAGCCTCGTCGGCGCCGTCGAGCGCGCGATTCGCGACTCGGGGCTCGGCCTCAATCCCGCTTCGGACGGGCAGCTCGTTCGGGTGCCGATTCCGCAGCTTACGGGCGAACGCCGCGCGGAGCTGTCAAAGGCCGCGGCGCGTTATGCCGAAGGCGCGAAGGTTGCGGTGCGTGGCGTCCGGCGCGACGGCATGGAGCAGATTAAGCACGCCGAGTCGAAGCATCAGATCAGCCAGGACGATCAGAAGCGCTGGTCGGACGAGGTGCAGAAGCTGACCGACAGCTATATCCGGCGCATCGACGACGCCTTCGCCGAAAAAGACAGGGAAATCAAACAGGTCTGATGTCCGCGACCGCCCAAACCCTCACGGCCGCGCGCCAGTCGACCGCGTCCGAGACCGCGCCCGCCCATGTCGCCATCATCATGGATGGCAACGGGCGCTGGGCCGCCGCCCGCCATCTTCCGCGCCTTGCCGGCCATCAGGCCGGCGCGCAGGCGGTACGCCGGACGATAGAGGCCGCGGTCAGGCACAACGTGGCCTGGCTGACGCTCTACGCCTTCTCAAGCGAGAACTGGCGTCGCCCGATCGGCGAGGTGCTCGACCTGACGGGATTGCTTCGCCACTATCTCCGCAACGAGATAGACGAGCTCGCCGTCCAGGGCATCCGCTTGCGCGTGATCGGGGACCGCATGCGGTTCGATCCCGACATCCAGCGCGAGATCACCCGCGCGGAACTCCGGACCGCCGGCGGAACGCGCCTGAACCTCGTCGTCGCCCTCTCGTACGGAGGCCGCGCCGACATCGTCGAAGCCGCCCGGGCCGCCGCCGAGGCCGCTCGCGCGGGGCAGCTCGATCCCGCGGCGCTGACCGAGGATGCGTTCGACGCCCTGCTGATGACGCGCGACATCCCCGATCCCGATCTCATGATCCGCACCAGCGGCGAGCAGCGGATTTCCAACTTCCTGCTCTGGCAAGCTGCCTATGCCGAGTTCGTCTTCCTCGACGTGCTCTGGCCGGATTTCGGCGAAGCGAATTTTGCCGCGGCACTCGCCGAATACGCGCGCCGCGAACGCCGCTTCGGCGCGCGCCCTGGCTGACCCGCGTGGGCCGTTGTCCCGGTGGAAGTACCTGCGGACCCGGGCGATCTCCGCGGTCATCCTCGCCCCGATCGCCCTCGTCTGCCTCTGGATCGGGGGGTGGCTCTGGGTCGCGCTGATCGCGGCGATCGCTGCCGGTCTCGCTCTGGAGTGGCGGGAATTAACCCGCTTCGGCCGCTCGCTCCCCCTCCGGCTGACGGGAATCCCCTATATCGGCCTTGCGACAGCGGCGCTGATCTGGATGCGCGCTGACCCGGCCGCCGGACGCGCCAACGTCCTCTTCGTCGTGCTGATCGTCTGGGCCGGCGATATCGGCGCCTACCTGGCGGGCCGGATCATCGGTGGTCCGAAGCTTGCGCCCGCGATCTCGCCGGGGAAGACGTGGTCCGGCGCGGCAGGCGGGCTGTGCGCCGCGATCCTGGTAGCGCTCTGCCACGGCATTACCGCGCGGGCGGCCCTCGTCGCCGTGGCGCTCTCCGTCGTCGCGCAGGCAGGCGATCTCCTCGAGAGCGACCTCAAGCGCATGCTCGGCGTGAAGGATTCCGGCCACCTCATCCCCGGCCACGGCGGCCTGTTCGACCGGCTCGACGGCATGCTTACCGCAGCGCCCGTCGCTGCCCTGCTGGCAGCGGCGGTCGGACCGGGGGTAGAGTTGTGGCGATGAAGAGCGTCACCGTTCTCGGCAGCACCGGAAGCGTCGGCACGCAGACCGTCGAGTTGCTGCTCGCGGAACCTGCGCGCTACCGGGTCCGCGCCCTCGTGGGTGGCCGTAACGCGCGGCTTCTCGCCGAACAGGCGCGCGCCCTCCGCGCCGAGTTCGCCGTCATCAGCGATTCCACCCTCTATCCCGAGCTAGCCGACGCGCTCTCGGGCACCGGGATCGAAGCCGCCTGTGGACCCGAGGCCGTCGTGACTGCCGCGGCGGAGCCGGTAGCCTGGACCATGGCCGCGATCTCCGGCGCGGCGGGCTTACCCGCGACCTTCGCGGCGATTCGGAACGGGGGGGCCGTGGCCTTCGCCAACAAGGAGGTCCTGGTCTGTGCCGGCGAAGTGATGCTCCAGGCGGTGCGCGACAGCGGCGCGACGCTGCTGCCGGTCGACAGCGAGCACAACGCCATTTTCCAGGCCAGCGCCGACGGCAATCACGGCGCGATCGAGAAGATCGTGCTCACCGCTTCAGGCGGTCCGTTCCGCAATGCCACGCGGGAAGACATGGCCCGCGCGACGCCCGAGCGCGCGCTGAAGCATCCGGTTTGGTCGATGGGGGCCAAGATCAGCATCGACAGCGCGACGCTGATGAACAAGGGCCTCGAGGTCATCGAGGCTGCCCGCCTGTTCGGGCTCAGTTGCGAACAGATCGACGTCCTGATCCACCCCCAATCCGTCATCCACGGCCTTGTTCATTATTGCGACGGCAGCGTCCTTGCCCAGCTCGGCAGCCCCGATATGCGCATCCCGATCGCGCATACCCTGGCTTGGCCCGAGCGCATACCGACCGGCGCGCCGAGGCTAGACCTCGCAGCGCTCACCCGGCTCGAGTTCGCCGCCCCCGACACCGAACGCTTCCCGGCGTTGCGCATAGCTTGCGACGCCTTGCGCGCGGGCGGCGGCGCCCCGACCATACTCAGTGCCGCCAACGAGGTCGCCGTCGCAGCTTTTCTCGGCGGCCGCGTCGGATTCCTCGACATTGCCGCGATCGTCGAGGACGTATTGATCGAGCTCGGGAGCCCGCGGGCCGACACGCTCCAGGCGGTGCTCGAACTCGACCGTCGCGGGCGGGTCGCGGCTCAACGCGCCTGCGACGTTCGTGCACGCGACGCGGCGTAAAGGAGTCACTGTGCTAAACTTCCTCCCTGAGTTCGCCCGCACGGTCATCGCCTTCGGCGTCGTTCTCGGCATTCTCGTGTTCTTCCACGAGCTCGGCCACTATCTCGCGGCGCGATGGCGCGGCGTGCATGTCGAGGCATTCTCGATCGGCTTCGGTCGCGCACTCGCCACTTGGACCGACCGGCGCGGCACGGTGTGGAAGCTCGCCTGGATCCCGCTTGGTGGCTACGTGAAGCTGCACGGCCAGGAGCGGCCCGAGGACGCATCGGCTGATGTCCGGGCGCTGTGGATGCCCGGCAAGACATTCCATGAGAAGCAGGTCGGCTCTCGGGCGATCGTGGTGGCGGCTGGACCGATCGCGAATTTCCTGCTGGCCGTCGTACTGTTCGCCGGACTGTTCGCGACCGCTGGCCGGCCGGTGCCTACCCCCGTGGTCGGTGAGGTGATCGCCGATACGGCGGCGAACCGTGCCGGGCTGCAGAAGGGTGACCGGATCACCACGATCGATGGTACGACGATCAAGCGCTTCGAGGACATCCAGCGGATCGTGTCGACGCATCCCGGAGTCGCGCTGAGCGTACAGGTCGATCGCGAAGGGTCGCCGCTGACGCTCAGCGTGACGCCGGCAGCCGAGACCGGCAGTGACGGCAAGACGATCGGCCTGCTCGGCATCCGCGGCGGCGAGACCGAGTTCGAGAAGCTCGGTCCCGGCGCCGCCGTCGTTGCGGGTTTCACCCAGACCTGGGACGTGGCGGCGCAGACGCTCGGCGGCGTCTGGGCGATGATCACCACGCATCGGGGCGCGGCCGATCTCGGGGGGCCATTGCGGATCGCGCAGCTCTCCGGCCAGGTCGCCGAGCTCGGCGTCGCCAGTCTGGTGTCGTTCATTGCTGTGCTGTCGGTCAATCTCGGCCTGATCAACCTCTTCCCGATCCCGATCCTCGATGGCGGCCACTTGCTGTTTTACCTCGCCGAGGCGGTTCGAGGCCGTCCGCTTCCGCCGCGTGCGCTCGAATACGGCTTCCGGGCCGGCTTCGCGGTGCTCGTCGCGCTGTTCGTGTTCGCGACGTGGAACGACCTGTCGCATCTCGGCATCGTGCGCTGGGTGGCTGGGTTGATCGGTTAGTCTGCGTTGCGGCCGCGGATCGGGATCCGCCCTATCCGCGTCCGCACTGGGCGGGTCTCGAGCGGCACAAGCCCTAGATATACGCGAACCGCGCCATTTCCCGCCCGTGGTCGCGCTCGATCCGCGCGGCCTGCGCCGGCGTGAGCACGTCCCGCCACCCGCCGCTTCGGCCCGAGCGGAAGAACGCGGCCAACGCCGGCGGGCGCTCGCGGAAGCCGCGCTCGCATTCCTGAGCGCGTAGCGACTCGAAGCTGCTGAATGCGATGGCCTGCTCGAGACGTTCGGGCGCAGGATCCTCTCCGAGGAAGCGCACGACATCATGGAACGCCGCCCGCGGATCAGCACTGATGTCCTCGTAACGCAGCGTTAGCAAAGACGGATCCGGTCGCCGCGTCCAGAAATGCACGTGGATCGACCAGCTTGCGAGCCGCTCGTAGACGTTTTTGCCGTCCCCTCCGATCGCTGCCTCCGGGTCCGCCATGAAGGCGATCGTCTGGTCGACCGAACGCCCGAGATGCGCTGCATACGACACCGCGACATCGCGCGGGTCTCGTACGATGTAGATGGCGCCAGCGGTCACGTCAGGCGTCAGCAGCGGTACGCCGTGCACGACCAGCGACGCGTTGTGCGTCTTGACGAACACCGGAGTGGGTGCCGCCGCCATGAAGTCGCGGTGGACGCGCGGACGCAGGCGCTGCACGTCGCCGACTCGGAGCTGCGCGACGGGACGCGAGTCGTGCCGCGCGAAATGCTGCGCGTCGCTCTCCCCGATCGTCAGCTCATGCAGCCGATTGATGTCATGCGACGCGTCAGTTCGGCGCAAGTAGTTGTGCAGAAACGCGCGGAGCCAAGTGTTTCCCGACTTCGGATAGGACGCGAGCCAAATCAGCTTTCCCATTCGATCGTCTATTTAATACCCTTGCCACAGCGGCAAGCGCGCGTCATGGCTCGGGTGGTTGTCGGTAGGGGCCCGCCGGGGTAGTTGTCCCCGCGCGATGTCGCGTTCACGGTGACCGTCCGCCGTCTCCGACGGCCTGCGGGGGAAGGGCTCCATTTTGCTGCGATCGCGTGCCGCGCTGTTCACGTCGGCCTGCCTTATTCCGACTCTGATCGCGATCCCGGCCCGGACGCAGCCAGCGCCGCCCGGTGCAACGGGGGCGCCCGGACGCGGGACCTTGCCCGGCCCCGCTGCCCCGGAGGGAACCACCGCGCCTGCACCTCCCGCCCCGGTCCCCGCGCCCGCCGCGCCGGCGGGCCCTGTCGCGGCACGTCCGCCTGCGGGCGGACGAATTGCGGGCATCAGGGTCGAAGGCAACCAGCGGATCGAGAACGGGACGATTCTGTCCTACATGCTCGTGCAGCCCGGCGACGCCTTCGACCCCGACCGGATCGACCGCAGCCTCAAGACACTGTACGGCACTGGGCTGTTTTCCGATGTGCAGCTTACCCGCCAGGGCGACACACTCGTCGTGCACGTGAAGGAGAATCCGCTGGTCAACCGCGTCGCGTTCGAGGGCAATCGTGCGTTCAACGACGCGCAGCTTCGCGATGTGGTCGATCTGCGCCCGCGCTCGGTGTTCACGCCCGGCGCCGCCCAGGCCGACCGGCAGCGCATTCTCGATGCCTATGCCAAGAAAGGCCGCTACGACGCGCGCGTCGAGCCGAAGATCATCGACCTCGGGCAGAACCGCGTCGACGTCGTATTCGAGATCAACGATGGCGACTCCGCCTATATAAGCCGCATTCATTTCGTCGGGAATCACGCCTTCAGCGAGTCGCGCCTGCGCGAAGTGATTTCCAGCCGCGAGGAAGCATTCTGGCGCTTCCTGTCCAGCTCGGACAGCTACGATCCTGCGCGGATCGACTTCGACAAGGAGTTGCTCCGCCGCTACTACCTCAAGAGTGGGTACGTCGATTTCAAGGTGGTCGACGCGACCGCCGAGCTCTCGCCTGACAAGAAGGCGTTCTTCGTGACGTTCGCACTCGACGAAGGCGAGCGGTACCGGGTGAGCAAGGTGACCGTGAATTCGACGCTGCGCAACGTCCCGAGCGAGCAGCTTCAGCAATATGTGGACGTCGATCCCGGCGATTGGTACGACGGCGATGCGGTCGAGCGCAGCGTCCAGGCGATGACGGACGCGGTGCAGAATCGAGGCCAAGCCTTCGTGCAGGTCAATCCGCGGATTTCCCGCGACGAGAAAAATCATACGGTCGAGCTTGTATTCGACGTCGCGGAAGGTCCGCGCGTCTATGTGGAACGCATCGACATCACCGGCAACGTCCGCACGCAGGACAAGGTCATTCGGCGGGAGTTCCGCCTCGCCGAGGGCGATGCCTACAATGCCGCGCTGGTCCGCCGAAGCCGCCAGCGGTTGCAGGACCTGAACTACTTCAACAGCGTCAACATCGCGCAGTCGCCGGGGTCGGCGCCCGACAAGACCATCCTCACCACGCAGATTGAGGAGAAGGCGACCGGCGAGTTCACAGTCGGCGGCGGCTACTCGACCGACGCGGGCCCCCTGCTCAGCGTCGGGCTGCGCGAGCGCAACTTCGTGGGGACCGGCATCGATGCGGGCGTCAGTGGCGTGCTCGCGACGAAGGAAACCCAGATCAACCTGTCGGTCACGGATCCGTATTTCCTCGACCGGAACATCGTAGCCGGGTTCGACCTGTTCCAGACTCGCAACAACAACCAGGATATCGCGTCGTACAGCGAGCGCCGTACCGGCGGCGTGGTCCGGATGGGTTACGACTTCAGTGAGCATCTCCGGCAGGCTTGGAGCTATTCGCTGGTCGATCGGGACGTCTACAATGTCGCGACGAACGCGAGCATCTACATCCAGCAGCAGGCGGGTCAGACCGTCCTTTCCCAGATCGGTCAGACATTGGCGCTCGACTATCGCGACAGCACGACCGACCCGCGGGACGGCTTCATCATCAGGCTCGGCACGGATTTCGCCGGTCTCGGCGGCACCGCGCACTTCGTCCGCACGAAGGTGGATGGCGAATACTTCTATCCGCTCGAGAAATATCTCGGCGATCCCGACTATGGAATCGTGCTCTCAGCAGGCACGGGCTACCTGTTCAACGAGGGCCGGAACGAGCAGATCATCGACAACTTCTTCCTCGGCGGGGAAAACCTGCGTGGTTTCGCGTCGGGCGGCGCTGGACCGCATACGATCCCCACGGCGCAAGCGCCGACATCGGACAGCGTCGGCGGCCGGTTCATCTGGACGCAATCGACCGAGTTCCATTTCCCGTTGCCGATCTCGGCAGATATCGGCATCACGGGCCGCGCATTCGTCGACGTCGGCGCGCTCTCCCAAATGTACACCCTGACCGTGAACGGGTCGACCATTCCGATTACGGATTCGCCGGCCGCCCGTGTCGGAGCGGGCCTCGGCATTTCGTGGCGAACGCCATTTGGGTTGATCAATCTGGACTTGGCGGACCCGGTGGTGAAGAAGAAGTTCGACAAGACCCAGATCTTCCGCTTCGGTTTTGGCACGAGGTTCTAATTGCACATGTCTCGCATCCTAGCGGTCGTCCTGATTGCCGCGGCCGGCGGCCTGGCGGTATCCCAGGCATCGGCGCAGGACTACTTCATCCCGCCGCAGCGCGGGGCGGCCGCGCCGACCCAGCGCGCGGCGCCCCGTCCTGCCCCCGCCCGGCCGGCTCCCCCGCCGGTGCAGGTAACCCCGCCGGCGCCGGAGGCCCCCCAGCAGGGTGCCGAAGCGCAGCCGGCGCTACCGCCGATCCAACTCCCACCCGCCCCCGACGTGCCGCCGCTCCCGAAGGCAGCCGCCCCACCGGTCGTCGCGCTCGGCGTGATCGGGGTGCCCGAAGTGATGCACGCTTCCGCCGCCGCCCAGCAGGTCGAGAAGGTCATCGGCGAACGGCGTGAGAAGCTGGGTCAGGACGCCCAGAAGGAGCAGAACGCTTGGCGGGAGATGCAGCAATCCCTCGCCAATGAGCGGGCGAAGCTGCAACCCGAGCAGATCCGGGCACGCGAACGCGAGTTGCAGGACCGTGTCACGGAGGCGCAGCGGAAGTTCCGCGAGCGGAACCAGCAGATCAATCAGGCGGCGCAGGTTGGTCTCGCCCAGATCGAGCGGACGCTGGTCGCGGTCATCCGGGAAGTGGCGGAGAGCCACGGCATGAATGTCGTGCTGCACCGCGCACAGGTCGCACTGAACGTGAACGAGTTCGACATCACCGACCCGGTGACGGCTCAGCTCAACAAGATTCTGCCGACGGTGCTCATCCCCACTGAAACCGGCAGCATGCCCGTCGCCGGCAACGCCGCGAACAGCGGCGCCACGACGGCTTCGGCGGCTGTCCCGGCGGCCGCAGCGCCGGCGCAAGCGCCGGCCGCGGCAACCTCGCCGCCCACCGCTGCAGCCCCGGCGGCACCGAAGAAGTAGGATGATCCCGGTGTGACGGTCCCGTCAGTCGCGGGCGACGAGCGGTTCTTCCAACGCGCCGGACCGCATTCACTCGCCGAAGTGGCCGCCGCCGCCGGCGCCACCGCGCCCGCGCGCGATCTGTTGCTTACCGGCGTCGGGCCGCTGCAGACCGCCGGTCCGTCCGAGGTCAGCTTCCTCGACAATCGCCGGTATGCGCATCTGCTGGGCGGTACCGCGGCCGGCGCGGTGATCCTGCATCCGGGCCTCGCTGCCGAGGTTCCCGATGGCACAGTCCCGCTCGTCACGTCCGAGCCCTATCTCGGCTGGGCGAAGGTGGCGGCGCTCTTCCATCCGGCCCCGGCTCCGAAGGCCGGCATCCACCCGAGCGCGGTCGTCGATCCGACCGCGCGGATCGATCCGACGGCCGAGATCGGTCCGCTCGCGGTGATCGGCCCGCGCGCCGAGATCGGCCCGCGATGCCGTGTCGCCCCGGCTGCCGTCATCGACGCGGGCGTCGTTTTAGGCACCGATTGCCGCGTCGGCTCGCATGCGAGCGTCTCCCACGCTCTGGTCGGGGACCGGGTTTATATCTATCCCGGCGCACGGATCGGGCAGGATGGATTCGGGTTCGCGCCAACGCCGCAAGGGTTCGTCACCGTCCCGCAACTCGGGCGCGTGATCCTGGAGGATGACGTCGAGGTCGGCGCCAACACCACGATCGACCGGGGATCTGCTCACGACACTGTGATCGGCGCGGGCTCGCGCCTCGACAACTTGGTGATGATCGGGCACAACGTCCGCATCGGGCGGTGCTGCGTGATCGTTTCGCAGGCCGGCATCTCCGGTTCAACCGTCCTGGAGGATTTCGTGCAGGTCGCGGGGCAGGCCGGGCTCACCGGGCACCTGCGCATCGGGGCCAAGGCGCGGATCGGGGCGCAGGCCGGCGTCATGGCGGATGTCGCCGCCGGCGCAGATGTCGTAGGAAGCCCCGCGACGCAGGTCCGCGCCTTCTTCCGTCAGGTCGCCGCGTTGCGCCGCCTCGCGGAATCGGGGCGGAAGGGTCGATCGGCGGGAGAGACGGAGTCAGGCTGAGCGCGGATGGACGGCACGGCACCCCAACGGAAATCGACGCCTCACCCGGGCGTTCCCGAACCAGCACCCGCGCGCCCCGACGTCGTGGACGTCGCGCGGATCATGCATGCGATCCCGCATCGATATCCCTTCCTGATGATCGACCGGGTCGTCGACGTCGTCCCGGGCAAGTCCGCTGTCGGCATCAAGAATGTCTCGGTCAACGAAAACTTCTTCCAGGGCCACTTCCCGCAGCATCCGGTGATGCCGGGCGTGCTCATCATCGAGAGCATGGCGCAGACCGCCGCGGTGCTCGTCGTCGAAACGCTGGGACCCGAGGCGGCCGGGAAGGTCGTGTATTTCATGTCGATCGAGAATGCGAAGTTCCGCCGCCCGGTCGTTCCGGGCGACCAGCTACGCATTCACGTCAACAAGGACCGCAATCGCGGCCTTGTCTTCAAGTTCACCGCAATCGCGCGTGTCGACGACGTCTCGGTGGCCGAGGCGACCTTCGCCGCCATGATCATGGATCGATCCGAGAGTTGAGCCACATCCATCCGACCGCGATCGTGGCGCCCGGCGCTACGATTGGCGACGGCGTGCGTATCGGTCCATGGTGCATCGTCGGCGCGGGCGTCGTGATCGAGCCGGGCGCGCATCTGATCTCGAACGTCGTGGTCGAAGGTCTGACCCGCATCGGCGAGCACGCGACCCTTTACCCGTTCTGCACCGTCGGCTTGGCGCCACAGGACCTCAAATATCGCGGCGAACCAACTCGCTGCGAAGTGGGCGCGCGGACGCAAGTGCGTGAGTTCGTCACCATCCATCGGGGCACCATCACCGGCACCGGCCTGACCTCGGTGGGCGAGGGCTGCCTGCTGATGGGTTGCTCGCATGTCGCGCACGATTGCGAGCTCGGGCGCGGCGTGGTGGTGGCGAACAACTCCGTCATGGGCGGGCATGTCCGCATCGGCGACAACGCCATCGTCGGCGGCGCGTCCGCAATCCACCAGTTCGTGCGCATCGGCCGCGGCGCGATCATCGGCGGCATGTCGGGCGTCGAGCGCGACGTCATTCCCTTCGGCTCGGTGACCGGCAATCGTGCATCGCTCGACGGGCTGAACATCGTCGGGCTCAAGCGCCGTGGCTTTTAGCGTGCCGCCATCCATGCACTGCGTGCCGCGTTTCGCGAGTTGTTCCTCGGCGAGGGCGTGTTCGCCGACCGCCTTTCGGAGGTCCGCGCGCAGTTCGGCGACGAGCCGCTGGTGGGCGAAGTGCTCGCCTTCATCGACGCGCCGAGCAAGCGCGGCTTGATCCGCTCCGCCGTTGCGTCCGACATGGAGGAAGACGAGGTCGTGGCGGCCGCGAGCGCCGTGTGACCGACGATCGTCCCGCGCTCGGCATCCTTGCCGGGAGCGGCCCGCTTCCCGGCCAGGTCGCCGCCGCCGCGGTGGCGTCGGGCCGCGAGGTGTTCGTCGTTGGGTTCGAGGGTTTCGCGGAAGCCCCCGTGATCGAGCCCTATCCCAACGCGCTGGCGCGGCTCGGTGCCGCCGGGCGCGTGCTGTCGCTGCTCCGCGAGCACCGCTGCCGCGATCTCGTGCTGATCGGCCCGGTCCGCCGCCCGTCGCTGCTGGATCTGCGGCCGGACCGCGAGGGCACCCGCATCCTCGCCCGCATCGGCCGCGCCGCCTTCGCCGGGGACGACGGACTGCTTGCCGCCGTCGTCCGCGTGCTGGACGAGGAGGGATTCCGCGTGCTCGGCGCGCACGAGATCTTCCGCGAGGCGCTCGCGCCGGCGGGACTGATGACCAAGGCCGGGCCGGATGCCCAGGCGATGACGGATATTGCGCGCGGCCAGGCGGTGGTCCGCGCGCTGGGTGCGGTCGATGTTGGCCAGGGCTGCGTGGTGCAGCAGGGCATCGTGCTGGCCGTCGAGGCGATCGAGGGAACGGATGCGATGCTCGCCCGGGCCGCCGGGGTGCGGCGGCCGGGGCCGGGGGGCGTGCTGGTGAAGCAGGTCAAGCCTGGGCAGGACCGTCGTGCGGACCTGCCCGCGATCGGGCCGGGGACGATCCGCGCTGCCGCGGCGGCTGGGCTGCGCGGCGTGGCGTTTGAGGCGGGGGGGACATTGCTGATAGACCGCGACGCGACCGTGGCCACAGCCGAGGCGGAAGGCTTGTTCCTGCTCGGGTTCGAGTCCGGCGGATCGGTGCAATAAGGAGACTGTTATGGCCGACAACTATACCTTCCTGCATACGATGCCGCGGGTGAAGAATTTCGAGATCGGCAACGGCTTCGGCCATCTGGCGGTCGGGATGCCGGACGTGCAGGGGGCCTGCGGGAAGATGCGTAAGGCCGGGGCGAAGATCACGCGTGAGCCGGGGCCGGTGAGGTTCGGCACCACGGTCATCGCTTTGGTCGAGGATCCCGACGGCTACAAGATCGAACTGGTCCAGCGCGCCTGAGCTTCTACGACACGGCGCGGGGACTGCTGCCCCTGCGCCGGACGATCCGGATCGGCGTCACCGGTCTTGCCCGCTCGGGCAAGACCACGCTGCTCACCTCCCTCGCCGCCAACCTCCTCGCCGCCGGTGCCGGCCTACCCGCGCTCCCCGCACTCTTGCGGCGGCTCGACGGGCGGGCCTTCCGCGTCGCGATCGCCCCGGCGGGCGCGGACGAGATGCCGCGGTTCGCCTATGCCGCCAAGCTCGCCGCGCTCGGCGCCGATCCGCCGCGCTGGCCGGAGCCGACCGAAGCAGTGAGCTTGCTCGCGCTCGACCTCGAGATCGGCCGCGGCGGCCTCGCCGCGACGCTGCCGCCGCAACGCATCCGGCTCGAACTGCTCGACTACCCCGGCGAATGGCTGCTCGACATTCCGATGCTCGGGTCCGATTTTGCCGCATGGTCGGCGGCGACGCTCGCCCGGCTCGATCATCCGATCACGGCCCAATTCCGCGCCTTCGTCGCCGGCCTGCCGGCCCGTGCCCCCGCCGACGAGGGGCTGGCGCGGACCGGGCACGACCTCTTCGTCGCGGCGCTGAGGAGGCTGCGCGACGAGGCGGGGTTGCCGATGCTGCAGCCTGGCCGTTTCCTCATGCCGCCGCCGGGCGAGACTCCGCCCTGGATGATCTTCTTCCCGCTGCGAGGCGACAGTTCACTCGCCGAGCTGATGCGGCGGCGTTTCGACAAATACCGCGACCATGTGCGCGAGGAACTGGTCTCGCCGTCGTTCGGTGCGGTCGAACAGCTGGTGGTGCTGGCGGACGTCCTCGGCGCGCTGCACGCTGGCGCGGTGCCGTTTGCCGAGACGCGGTCGGCGCTCGGCGCGGTCGCCGCGGCGTTGCGGTGGCGGCAGCCTTCGCTGCTGCCGGCCATGCTCCAGGATTGGCTCGGCTGGCTGCTCCCGTTCGCGGCCGGGATCAGGCGGGTGGCTTTCGTCGCCACCAAATCCGACCATGTCGCGGAGCGCCAGCGCGGTAATCTCCGCAGCCTCGTGCGCGGGCTCGCCGATGTGCCGGACGCGGCGGTGGCAGAGGCGTTCGCCGTCGCCGCGGTGCGCTGCACCGAGGACATCGTCTGGACACTCGACGGTCGGCCGGTCTCCGCGGTGCGTGGGCGGTTGCTCGGCGACGAGCGGCCGGCGCGCTCCTATCCCGGCGAGGTGCCGGACCGGCTCCCTGACGCGGCTTTCTGGGAGCATGCGTTCCTGGCGCTCCCGACGTTCGAGCCGATGCGCCTCGTGCTGGGCGGGCGGGGCGGCGTGCCCCATATCGGCCTCGACGCGCTCGCCGCGTTCCTGCTGGAGGACGTCCTGCCGTGAGCGAAACCAAGATCCGCCCGCGCCTTGAATTCGAGGACCGCCCCGCCCCACGGCTGGAAGCCCTGCCGGTCCCCGTGCCGACGTCCCCCACTCCCGGCACCGGCGCCGGCACCGTCACACTCGCGCTCGCCGGCGCAACCGTTTTGGTGCTTGGTCTCGCCGTTCTGGACGTCGGCAATTTCGTCGCAGCGCAATTCGACCGCGGGCTGTTGCTGGGCTGGCTGACGGTGGCCGTCGCGCTGGGCGGGTTCGGCTTGATCGGCGCGGCGATCTGGCGGGAGATCCGCGGTCTCCTTGAGCTCGGTCATGTCGATACACTTCGCCTCGCCTTGGCCGACCCCGCGAGGACCAAGGCGGCCGCCCTGCGATGGGTTGCGGAGCTGCCGGAAGGTGCGGCTGTCCGCCCCTCGCTCGTCGCGATCGACGATCCGGCGGCGATCATGGCGTTGCTGCGCGCCGGCCCGCAGGAGGCACTGCACGCGCGAGCGGAGGCGCTCGGGCGGGCGGCGGCGCTGCAGGTCTTCGCGACCGCCGCAATCGTACCCTCGGCGGCGCTCGACGGCCTGGTGGTGGCATGGCGCGGGGCGCGGCTGGTCCGGGAGGTGGCCCAGCTTTATGGCGTGAGGCCGGGGTTGATCGGAACGCTGTCGCTGCTGCGGCGGACAGCGTTCGCGGCAGCGAGCGTGATGGCGACCGACCTCGCGGTCGATGCCGCGACCCGCGCCGTGCTGTCCAATCCGCTGCTGCATCACGTCGCCGGAGACGTTGCCGCTGGTGGCGTCGCGGCCCGGCGAATGATCCTGCTCGCCCGGGCTGCCGCAGCCGCGTGCAGTCCGCTCGCCAACACATGATCCGGCCGGCACCCAGGCTTGCGTGCGGTTGACTGGACGGTTCAGTTGGGCGCTGCTCATTGGCAGGCCTACAGCTGGCCGGAAGGAAGACGGTGAAGGAACCAGCGAGCGCACTGCGGATCGCGACCTTGGCGGTGGTGGCCCTCGTCGTTTCGGACTGCACGGTCGGTCCGAATTTCGAGCAGCCGCAGCCCTGGTGGTCGCCGACGTCCTGGTTCCAAGGCCGCCCCGAAGTCCGGCAAACCACGGCGAGCAGCAGCGAGCCCGTCGCCGAGCCTGTCGATCCGACTTGGTGGCGCCTTTTCGACGATCCGCAGTTGACGACCTTGGTGCAGCGCGTCGCTGCATCGAACCTGGACGTGCGTGTCGCGACGGTGCGCCTGGCCGAGAGCCGGGCGTCGCTGCGCGTCGCACGGGCCGATCAGTTTCCGAGCTTCAACGGGAATTCGTCCTACACGTATCAGCAGCCAAGCAGAAAAGGCGTGCTGTCAGAATTGGGAACCGCCGCGTCCAGCGGTTCAGGCGGCACATCGGGGTCGACATCTGCGAGCACGTCGGGGGCAAGCTCTGGCGGTCTCCCGAACACGCCCATGTCGGGCACGCCCGGTGTGGCTTCGAACGGCGCGGGCGCCACGCAGGGAGCGGTCCCGAACACCGCGATCTTCAACCCGTTCAGCCTCTACCAATACGGCTTCGACGCGTCCTGGGAGCTTGATTTCTGGGGCCGGGTCCGCCGCAATGTCGAGAGTGCGGCGGCGCAGCAGACCGAGAGCGAGGAGAGTCGGCGGAATACGGTGCTGCAGGCGGTTGCCGAGATGGCGCGCGACTACATCCAGCTTCGCGGCACGCAGCGGCAGATCGAGATCACGCGCGAAAACCTCAACACGGCTCAACAAAGCCTGCAGCTGACGCAGGACCGGGCGGTGGGCGGCCTGGCGACGGATCTCGACGTGCAGAATGCGGCGGCGCAGGTGGATACGACGCAATCCCAGATTCCGCCGTTGCAGGCGCAGGAAGCGCAGCTCATCAACGCGATTTCGCTGCTGCTCGCCGAAGCGCCGAACACATTGCGGGCCGAGCTCCAGACACCGAAGCCGATTCCGCCGGTGCCGCCGCGCGTGCCGGTCGGTCTCCCCTCGGAACTCGCGCGACGGCGGCCGGATATACGACAGGCGGAAGCCGCCCTGCACTCGGCAACAGCGGATGTCGGCGTCGCGGTCGCAGATTTCTACCCGCGCGTCACCCTCTCCGGGTCGTTCGCGATTCAGGCGCTCAACGCGAAGGACCTGGGCGACTGGGCGGCCCGCACGTATTCGATCGGACCCAGCCTAACACTCCCGATCTTCGAGGGCGGACGGCTTCGCGGGACGCTCGCACTGCGGAAGGCGCAGCAGCAGGAAGCCGCGGTGAATTACCAGCGCACCGTGCTGCAGGCGCTACATGACGTCGACAACGCATTGACGTCGTACCAGACGGAACAGCAACGCCAGGCGCAGCTTCAGCTCGCCGTCGTGGCCAACCAGCGTGCCGTCGCGCTCGCGCGCGAGCGCTACACGCAGGGCATTGCGGACTTCCTCAATGTGCTCGACGCGGAACGGAGCCTGCTGGCGGCGCAGCAGCAGCTGACCGACAGTACGACGATGATCTCGACCGACCTCGTGCAGCTCTACAAGGCGCTCGGCGGCGGCTGGGAGAGCGACTACCCGGCCGAGGACGAGGCGGTCAAGCAGGCGGCGCTGTAGGGCGCACCATCCGGTCCGGCTTCGGACCGCGCAAGGGCGAACCGGATGGTCCGCCCGCCGGCATGTTCAGCGCTTCTTCCTTGTTCCGCTTGTTGCTTTCCTTGCAGATGGCGTTCTCATGCTCGCGGCTTTGCTCGCGACGCGATCGCTCGCGCGCGCAGACGGCGCGGGCGGGGCAGAGGGCTCCTGATCGATCTCGGCGCTGGCGCGATGCCAGAACTCATCCTGAGCGCCGTCAGGGCGCCCCGCATGTTCCCAGAGATGATAGGCACGCTCGCGCACCATCTGATCGCGGTCATCCATGTATTTCGCCCTCGCTTTCCCGGAGTCGCCCGGACCAAGTGAAGTGCATTACATCATCGCGGCCGCGCCGGTAAACGCCGTCGCTTGTGCATCGGCGATTCGGGCCGTGACTGATCGCATTAAGGCTTCGCGCCGGGGTATTCGGGTTCGACAACGAACGGGAACGGTCCGGGATACTGCTCGACATACATCGTGTGCGTGACGAGCCGGCCCGCCTGCAACGCATGGATATGGAATGCCGGCGGCTCCAGCACGAGAAAACCCTGCTCGCCGCCATGCAGGTCGAGCTCCACCTGATGCGCGACCGAAGGTGCCACGGATGCGATCGCGTGGGCGACCCGGCCGATGATCGGGCGATGGTGGTGGCCGCACAGGATGCGTTCGACCTGGCGGTGGCGCGCGATCACCGCGGCGAAGGCGTCGCTGTCGCGCAGGTTGATCGCATCCATGTGCCCGATGCCGGTGACGAACGGCGGATGATGCATCACGACGATCGTTGTTCGCTCCGGCGCGGCCGCGAGCGTGCGGTCCAGCCATGCCAAGCGCTTTGCACAGAGCTCGCCATGTCCGTGGCCGGGCACGACGGTGTCGAGCATCACGAGCCGCACCGGCAAGTCCTCGACGGAGTACTGGACGAACTCCGGATCGGAAGTCACTCCGGGGAATGCCGCCATTGCGCTGCGCATCGCCTCGCGCCGATCGTGATTCCCCGGAATCACATAGATCGGCGTCCCGCTGATCTCTCGCCGCAGCATGCCGTTCAGCACGGCGTGTTCCGCGTCCAGCCCGTTGTCGGTCAGGTCGCCCGAAATGACGATCGCGTCGGGTTTGAACCGCAAGGCACGCACCGCCCGCAACGCCCGCTCCGAGAGCATGTTGGTTTCGGCCACGCGATAGCCGGCCTTGCCCTCGGGGCGGATGTGCAGGTCGGTGAGCTGGACGAGGAACATCGGTGATCGCTACTCCGGCATATCGAGCGCCGTGCGTTCGACGTAGGGCCGGAGGATCTGGTCCGCCGCCTTCTGCGCGTTCGCCATCGCTTCGGGCGCGTGGATGCGGCCGGATAGCACCGCTTGCACCTGATCTTCCAGAGCCTTCCGGACCGCGACCGTATTGAAGGTCGCGAACCACGGGCGCGCGAAGGCGATCTGGTCGATTGCGACCTTAGCGTCCGGGTTCTTGGCGAGGAAATCCCTCATCGCCGGCAGGTCGTAGGCGGCCACGCGCGGCGCGAAATAGCCCGTGAAGCGGCTCCATCCGCCGGCGATCTCGGGGCTGATGAGATACTGGATCAGCGTCCACGCTGCTTCCTGCCGCTCCGGCGAGTTGCCGCGCGGAATGATCAGCGACGCGCCGCCGATCGGCACCGCGTTGCGCATCGCGCGCGGGATGAAGGCGACGCGGAACGGCTGCTTCATGTTGTCGCGCACGAAAGAGAGAGCGCCCGTGGAGTTCACGATCATCGCGGCGCGGCCGGTGAAGAACGCGTTGGCCACCGCGTTCGCGTCGGTGACGCCTTCCGGCATCACCTTGTGTTTATGCACGAGGTCGTCGAGGAACTGCACGGCGCCGATCGTGGTCGGGTCGTTGTAGTATACCTCGCCGCCGTAGGCGGTGTTGAAATACTGCCCGCCGTTGGACATCGTGTAGCCCGACACGAGCCAGCCGAGCGTGTCGTAGGTGGTGACCATCTCGACGCCGTAGCGCGTGACGTTATTGCCGTCGCGCTTGGTCAGCTTCTTCGCAGCGTCCACCCATTCCTGCCACGTTGCCGGGGGATGATCGGGGTCGAGACCGACCTCTTTGAACGCGGCTTCGTTGTAGTAGAGGATCGGCGTCGAATTCTGGAAAGGTGCGCCGTAGACGTGCCCGTTCTCGGTCGCGTTGTCGCGCAGCGCCGGCCAGAACAAGCCCAGGAAGTCCGCAGGCTTCATGCCGTGCTTGACGATGATGTCGTCGAGCGGAATCGCGTCGTTGTTGATCGCGTATTCGCGGATGAAGTTTGCGCTCATCAGCGTCAGCGCCGGCGGATGGCCCGCCTGCACGCCAGCGCGGGTCTTGAGGTTCGTATCGTCGTAGGTGCCGGTGTAAACGGCGGTGACGTGGATTTCCGGATGCGCGGTGTTGAACTGCTCGACGATGCGCTGCATCTCGTTCGAGAGCTTGCCCTGCACGGGCACGGGGAAGAAGAAGTCGATATCCGTGGCCGCCTGAGCGGCGTGCGCGAAGCCGAGCGACACGGTGAGCGCGCCGGCGGCGAAGAGTCGTTTGAGCGACATCGTCGATTTCTCCCTGAGTGTCATTTCAGTCCGGTAAAGACGAGGCTGGAGACGAAGCGGCGCTGGAACAGAACGAACGCCACGACGAGCGGGGCGGCGACCAGCGCTGTCCCGGCGGCGATCACGCCCCACTCGCCACCCGACTCCGCGCCGGAGGTGAAGCTGGCGAGGCCGACCGTGAGCACCTGGCGCTGCGGCGAACTGGTGGCCATGAGCGGCCAGAGAAACTCGTTCCAGTGCGAGGTGACCGAGACGATCGCGAACGCAACGAGGCCGGGGCGCGCCAGCGGCAGCAGCACATGGCGGATGGTTTGCAGCCGTGTCGCGCCATCGGTGAGCGCCGCGTCCTCGAAATCGCGCGGGATGGCGCGGAACGTCTGGCGCATGAGGAACACGCCGAAGGCGGAGGCGCAGTAGGGGGCGGCGATGCCGAGGAGCGAATCGTAGAGGCCGAGCTGCGTGATCATCGTCAGGTTCGGCACGACGAGCACCACCGGCGGCAGCAGGATCTGCAGCAGAAACAGCGTGAACACCGTCTCGCGGAGGGGGAAGCGCAGGCGGGCGAAAGCGTAACCCGCGAGGCTGACGGTGACGCACTGCACCGCGAGGATGCCGGCGCAGAGCAAGATCGTGTTGAGATACCAGAGCGGGAAATGCCCGGATGTCCAGGCTTCCGCGAAGTTGGCGAGACCGAACGGGCCGGTCGGGACGAGGGAGGCAAGGTCCTCGCTGCCGGTGACGTTGGGGCGGAACGCCGCGAGCAGCATCCAGACAAACGGGATCGCCCAGAGCAGCGCCGCGGCCGCCGCCGCGAGGAGCGCGAGGGCGCGGCCGGATTTCATGATTCGTAATGCAGCCCGTGCTCGAGTGCGCGCAGCGACACCGCCGAGAGCGCGAGCAGCACGCCGACGCTGAGCACCGTCGCGGCGGACGCGAGGCCGGGATCGCTGTTCTGCTCGGCCTGCTGGTAGATGTAGTAGAGCAGCATGTTCGTCGAATCCGACGGACCGCCCTGCGTCATCGTCACGACGTGGTCGATCTGCGTCAGCGCGTTGAGCAGCGCGATCACGCCGACGAAGGCGAGCGTCGGGCCGAGCAGCGGGAGCGTGATGCGGCGGAAACGGGTGAGTCCGCGGGCGCCGTCGATGCGCGCGGCTTCGTGGTATTCCTCCGGGATGCCGGCGAGGCCCGCGAGGAAGAACAGCATGTAGTAGCCGGTGTTCTTCCAAACTGTGATCGCGATGATCGCGCCGAGTGCCAGCGACGGGTCGCCGAGCCAATTGGTCGCGCCGTAGCCGAGATAGGCGAGGTAGTGGTCGAGCAGCCCGCCGCCGGGAAGGAAGATGAACACGAACAGCGAAGCGGCGGCGACCAACGGAATGAGCAGCGGCAGCACGACGACGGTGCGCAGGAGGGAGGCGAGCCGGCTGCTCTCGCGCAGCGCCAGCGCGAAGGCGAGAGCGAGAGCGATCGCGGGGAGGATCGTGCCCAGCGCATATACGGCGGAGTTGCACGCGGCGACTGCGAAGTGCGGGTCGTCGAACAGGCGCGCAAAATTGCCGCTGCCCCAATGCGGCGTGGGCTCGCCGAACCGCTGCTCTGTCAACGCGCGGATGGCGACGTTGACGATCGGCCAGTACGTGAACGCGAAGAGGAAGAAGAGCGACGGCGCGAGCAACAGCGCGGCGGTGGCAGCGACGGGCGTGGCGTGGCGGGTTCGGAGTCGCATCGGGATCGCAGGCGCGGCGGTCGCGTGTGCAAGGCTCATAGCCAGCTGCCGCGGTCAGGATGGTCTCGCCGGATCATGGTTGCGGCGGTGGATAGGGCGGCGTCGATGATGGCGCTGTGACGGAACGGCTACGGTTCGATGACAATTCCCTGCGAGCAGCCGACAGATGTACAGGCGCGGAGTTCAGTCCGCCATCTGCGCGCCTACGGTAGCGGACTGAAGTCCGCCCGAGCTAAGCCGCGATGCGGTCCACCAGATCGTCGAACATCTTCCGCAGCGTCGCCGTCGGCACGAACGTATGACTGGCGCAGACGGTGAAGAACGCCTTGTCCTCCGCCGCGTGGATGTCCGCCAGCGAGTAATCTGGAACCGCTCCAGCGATCGCTGCATAGCGTCTTCCGTTTTGGTGTGGCGCCGCCGACCTTGTGCAGGGCTGGCGGAAGACGTCGGTGATCCGACGTTGCGTGACCGATCCGGCGACGTGCGGGGGCGCGAAAAATGTGCGAATCCGAGATTTACCGAGCAAGAGGGGCGAGGCGCGATGAACGGCGAGAACATGATCGGAGCGGACGCGGTCGCGCGAACCCTGGCCGCCATTCGCGCGCGCGGACCGCTCGTGCACAACATCACCAACATCGTCGCGGCGAACACGACCGCGAACGCACTGCTCGCGATCGGCGCATCGCCCGCGATGGTCGAGGGCATCGAGGAAGTCGAGGAGTTCGTCGCGATCGCCGACTCTCTCGTCGTCAATCTCGGCACGATGACCGTCGCGCGCGCCGAAGCGATGCGGCGCGCGGCCGCGCAGGCAGCGGCGATCGCGCGTCCGTGGGTGCTCGACCCGGTCGCGGTCGGTGTGCTCGCCTATCGCACCAATCTCGCGGCGGATCTGCTCCGCTTCCGCCCTACCGCCATTCGCGGCAACGGCTCGGAGGTGCTCGCGAACGCCGGCGAGCCCGGTGCCGGCCGAGGCGTGGATTCCGGGGCGGCTTCGGACACGGCGATCGCCGCCGCCCGCAGGCTTGCGGCCCATACGGGGAGCGTGGTGGCCGTGACCGGCGCGGTCGATTACATCACGAATGGGGCGCGGACGATCGCATGCCGCAACGGACATCCGATGATGACCCGCGTCACCGCGATGGGCTGCACCGCGACCGCGATTGTAGGCGCCTGCATCGCCGTCGAGCCGGACGCGCTTGCGGCGACGGCGCACGGCCTCGCGATGATCGGCGTGGCAGGCGAGATCGCCGCGCAACGGAGCCGCGGGCCGGGCTCGTTGCAGACGGAGCTGCTCGACGCGCTCTACCGCCTCGATGCGGCCACGCTGTCGGCGCGAACACGGCTCGAGTGGCTTCCTCTCTAACTGTAAGGAGGATCCCCGGCGCACGTCACAGTGGGCCCGGAGCGCGGCCGAGATGTTACAACGATAGCTCGAAGCTCGGGTGACGAAGCCATCGTGTAACCGCGGCAGCCTCTGATGCGAAGACGTTTGGCCGTCGGAGTGATGGATCGGAGGCCCTGGAAGTGATCGAGCAAAGCGCCGCACCCCTAATCTCTGTTGTCGTTCCACAAGATGTCGAATTGGCGACGCCCAAAGTTAAGCGGCAAGGCGCTGCCGCATGACAGCGAACAGCCGCCACGTCATCGTCGCCCGACCGGACGATATGGAACCGCTAATCAGCGCCATGGTTCTGGCCTTTGCCGCAGACCCGGTGGCGCGCTGGATGTATCGCGATCCGCAGCGATACCTCGCCCACTTCGGCCGGTTCATCCAGGCATTCGCGGGGAAGGCCTTCTCGACGGGAACCGCATGGCGCATCAGCGGCAACGTCGGGGCTGCCCTGTGGCTTCCACCGGGTGTGAAGACGGACGGGGACGCGATCGCCACCATCCTGGACGAGAGCTTGCAACGCGATGTGTTGGCGGACGTGAACACAATGTTTGCCGAAATGACGGCCTACCACCCGCGAGATCCGCATTGGTATCTGCCGACGATCGGCCTTGATCCCCACTTCCACCGCAAGGGACTCGGATCAGCGCTACTGACGGAAGCGCTCGCTCGGTGCGACGGGATGCACATGCCGGCCTACCTGGAATCCAGCAATCCCGCCAACGCGGCAGTGTACTCCCGGCTCGGCTTCGAGGCACTGGGCGTCATACACGCGGGTCATTCGCCGCCTATGGTCCCGATGCTGCGCGCAGCCCGCTGAACCAATCGCGGCACGGCTCATGCTGGGCACGATGATCGTCATCTTCCGACCCTCCGTGACGCGATTTGAGTTCGCGTCTCGGAGACCAACGGCTAACTGGGGTCAAGAGTCAGACGCTCCGAGTCATCACCCACTGTAACGCTTGCGCATTTCACTAGCAGAACGGAGACTTGGCATGCATCCGGAATCAACGAGTATCGTCACCATTGCAGGGGAGGCGGAGGCGGACCGCGCCATCGCGACGCTCGCTCTGGCCTTCTGCACGGATCCGGTGGCGCGCTGGATGTACGACGACCCGCAGCGATATCTCCTGCACATACCGAAACTATTCCAAGCCCTTGGAAGAAGCTCGTTTACAGCGGGAACAGCACACCGAACCAGCGATGACGCTGGCGTTGCACTCTGGCTTCCCCCGGGTGTTCACGGTGATGACGAGCCACTTGAATCGGTCATTGCGGAAAGTATTGACCGAGACAAGCAGGCCGATGTGCGTGCGCTCTTGGAACAGACGGAACACTACAGGCCAACCGGGCCCCACTGGTACCTGTCACTCATTGGCGTTGAAGCGTCGCATCGGAACAAAGGGTATGGTGCGGCACTACTGCACCACGCCCTTCGCCAATGCGATCGGGAGCATCGCCCGGCATATCTCTGGTCGTCGAACCCGCGAAATATCTCCGCTTATCATAGGCATGGCTTTGAACTCATTGGTGCCATCCAAGTGGGTTCGTCGCCTTCGATCTCTCCGATGCTACGCCATCCGCGGTGACGATGGAGCGATGCCACGACCGGCTAGGAACGACCCGAAACGAGCCGCAGGCGCGATTTCACCACGCCCTCCACCGCCGCAATCGCGTCAGGAACGATCTTGGACGGCACTACCTCGCTGCCGTCCGCAGCAAGACCCTTCTCGAGTCCGCGCCGCTAAGCCACCCGCAGCTCCGTGTTGACGTGAATGATATTGATGCCGGCATGGATGGCG
>DATAPS010000253.1:0-1640 GCA_036265085.1 Acetobacteraceae bacterium
ACCCGATCCGCATCTGCCACGGCGAGATCCGCGTGGTTCGCAGGAATCCGTTCCGAGTCCACGGATCCTCCGCAAGCCGCGTTTCGATCTCCTCCTCGCTCTCGGCGCGGAAGATCAGGAGCACCTCCCGTGAGCCTTCCAGCGGACCGCCTAGCCGAACGAATCCGTCTGCCTCGAGCGCGTTCATGAACGCGCGGTGCGGCTCCCACAAATCGTGCCGCTCCATTGGCAACGCGTCGTTCCAGATGGCGCCGCGCGTGCGGATGACGGCGAAAATCCTTGCCACCGTTCCCCCCTGTCGCATCGTACATGCGGCGGCTCACCGGCGCAGCGGAATCCGCAACGCGAGTGTGAACGGCGCACGCGCCTCTGGCTGCGTGAACAGGCACACATCCTCGACGCGGCGCGATTCCGCCAGCGCCGCCGCGAAGTAATCCTCCGCGGCCGGACGGAACATCGTGTGCTCCGGGGCGCTCAGCCGCCGGGTCAGCGTCATGTGGAAGAACCACGTCTCGAACACGTACGGATAACCCCACCGCACGAGCATCGCGTCCTGCGCCGGCGTGAGCGGCGAGCGACGGCGACGCGCCAGCTCGGCTTCGGATGGCTGCGCCCGGTGCATGTCGAGCCCAGCGACGAACGCATCCGACAGAGCCTGCAACTGGGCGCTCGCCCGTGTCTCGCGAAGTGCCAGGAACCCGAACGTGTCCTGGACCGCCAGCGGCGGCAGGTCGAATGGCGCGATCCCGCCGGCGACGCGCTCTGCCGTCTCGACCAGTGCCGCCCAGTCGGTACCATGCGCCAGCCGCATCGGCGGCTTGAGCGTCGCGTGGAAGCCGTAGAGCCGCGGATCCGCCGTGGCCTCCGCGATGCCCGCGATCTCCGGCTGTGTGCACGGCGCATTCGTCTCAGGATCGCGGCCGAGCCAGGAAGTGGCCCGGCGCCAGAGTGGGTCGGCTTTGGCCGGTGCGTAGTAGACGGCGATCCGCGCGACGCCGCACGTCACCACGCGCGCGACGACGTCAAGCGACGCGCTCGCCCGCCCGCCAGACCTGACGCACCACCGGCAGCGTATCGAGCAGCGTCACACGCACGAGATCGGCGCGCTGGCCCGCGGCGATGCGCCCGCGATCGGTCAGCCGCGCCATTCGGGCGGGATGCTCGCTGACCATCGCGATCGCGTCCGGCAGCAAGATCTCGGCCATGCGCGTCGTCTGGAACGCCGCTTCGACGAGGCTCGCCGGCACGTAATCGGAGGCATAGGCGTCCACGAGCTTCGCCTGAAGCAACTCGGCCGCATTGACGTTGCCGGAATGCGAGCCGCCGCGCACGATGTTCGGCGCACCTGCGATCACCTGCATACCGCTCGCATGCGCTGCCTGCGCCGCCTCCAGTGTCACCGGGAATTCGCTGATAGCAATTCCGTCCGCGACGTTTTCGGCAATCTCCTCGGCGGTGCGGTCGTCATGGCTTGCGAGCGTGACGTTGAGGCTGCGCACGCGGTCGAGCAGCGCGCGGCGGTTCGGATCGCGGTGTTTCGCGCGCTGCGCCAGCAGCTCCGCGATGCGCTCCTCGATCCGCTCGTCCGCCATGCCCTCCCTGCGCCGCAGCGCGCGGTAGCGGTCGAGATTGGCGTATTG
>DATAPS010000254.1:0-9755 GCA_036265085.1 Acetobacteraceae bacterium
GTAATTTTCAACCGATCAGCCGGTCGAGCGCGACCATCAGGAAGAAGGCCACGAAGAATACGGTGTCGCGAGCGGGGGCTGGGGCTTTCCGTCGCCGGCCGCCGTCGTGTCGACCACGGTGACGGGATCCGCAGGCAGCGCGATCACGCCCGATTCCCATCATACTGCTTCGCGCCCGCCAGCGGCGGCATCCACTTCTCGCGCCGTGCGACCCACAGCTCATACGTCGGCGCCAGGTCCGTCGGTGCGGCGTCAAAGGCGCCAAGCCTGATTTCAATCTCGCCCGCGCCGTCGGAGACGCCGAAAACCGGCGACCCGCAGGATGGGCAGAAATGCCGCGCGTTCCAGTTTGCTGTGTTGCCCTCCACCGTCACGCTATCGGCAGTCCAAATGGCGTACGCCGTGAAGGGTGCGCCGCTCTCCTTGCGGCAGGTGGTGCAGTGGCACAGGCCGACCCTGACTGGCGGCCCAACTGCGATGATTCGGACGGAACCGCAATTGCAGGTAGCTACTCGGGTGGTGGCCATCGCTTGCGCCTTATCGGAGAGGATCTTTCCCAACTACCTCAAACCGGCATCCGCGTCGTGGCGGTGAAATGGCCACGCATCCCGCGGATCAACGGGCTATCCTCCCGTCAATATCCACCGTCGTCGGCAAGCTCCCCTGCGATCCCCGCCGCTCGCAGCACAGCGCGGCCGCGAGATTCGCGCGGGCCAATGCAACGGGAAATCCCGTCCCGCGATCGAGCGCGGCCGCAAGCACGCCGGTGAAGCAATCACCGGCCGCCGTCGTGTCGACCACGGTGACGGGATGCGCGGGCAGCGCGAGCACGCCGTCAGCCGTCGCCGCGCTCACGCCTTCGCCGCCGCGCGTGACGACGACCGCGACGCCGAGCGCCGCGTGCAGCGCGGTGGCCGTTCCGTCGGTCGCGTGGCGGCGGCCGAACCATGCGGCCTCCTCCTCGTTCGCGACCAGCACATCGACGGCGCGGATGGCATCGTCGGGCAGGTCCGCCGCGGGCGCCAGGTTCAGCACGATCCGCGCGCCGCGCGCGCGAGCGCGCTGGATGAGGGCGGCGGTCTCGTCGGCGCGTACCTCCATCTGCAACAGGAGGGTCGTTCCGGGTGCGAGCAGCGCATCCTCGACCTGGGTCTGGCGCGCCGCGAGATTGGCGCCGGAGGCGACCGCGATGAGGTTCCGGCCCGCGCCGTCGACGCAGATCGCGGCGCAACCGGTGGCCTCGCCCGCCCGGATGACGCGGGAGAGCTCGACGCCGCTCTCGCGCAGCAGCCGCGTCGCGTCGTCCGCCAGGGCGTCCCCGCCGACCGCGCCCGCGAACACCACGTGCGCCCCGTCGCGCGCGGCGGCCACGGCCTGATTGGCGCCCTTGCCGCCGGGCTCGATCCGCATCACGGGGCCGAGCACGGTCTCGCCGGCGACGGGAAGATGGGGGAGCGGGAAGATCAGGTCGAGATTGATCGAGCCGAACGCGACGATCACGCGACCGCCGCCGGCTCACGGCCGAGTGCGGCCATGAACTCGCCCCACTCACGCTTGGAGAGGCCGCTATTGGGCTGCGTGACATGTTCGCCCGCGAGCATCCGGCGCAGCGCGGCCATCATGCCTGCGGAGAATGTGACGGCGCCGAGCCGGTAGTCGCGGAACGCCTCATAGGTCAGCGGAACCCAGGAGCGCAGGGTCTCGACCATCGCCTCGGCATAGACGCGGATCTCGTGTTGCGCGTGCGCGTCGGCGCGCAGCCAGAGGAAGTTGAGCAGGTTGTGGAGGTCGGTCTTCCAATACCACTGCGTATAGGTGTTGAGGGTCAGGTTCATGCGCGCGAGCTCCCGCGCCAGGCCCTGACGCGCGGGATCGAGCGGTTCGCCGTCCGGCCCTTCGTTCAGCATCTCGACGTAATGGTCGTAGCTGCGCGTGGCGTCGTCGCGGAGCATGTGCAGCACGGCTTGGGCCTCGGCGCCGTCGAGCGCGTCGCCGCGGCCCTGCCGGTTGCTCGCCGATTGGGCGGCGAGCTGGGCGGGGGCGGGGAGGTAGAACTCGCGGTCGAGAATGGAGTAGCGGGCGGAGTACTCGTTCACGTTGGCGGTGCGGTGGCGGATCCACTGGCGCGCCACGAAGATCGGCAGCTTCACGTGGTATTTGATCTCGCACATCTCGAACGGCGTGCTGTGCCGGTGGCGCATGAGGTAGCGGATCAGCCCGGCATCCTCGCTCACCCGGCGCGTGCCGCGCCCGTAGGAGACGCGCGCGGCCTGCACCACGGCGGCGTCGTCGCCCATGTAGTCGATCACGCGGACGAAGCCGTGGTCGAGCACCGGGATCGGCTCGAACAGCAGCGCTTCGAGCGCGGGCACGGTCGCCCGCCGGGTGGGTGTCGCCGCCTCGCGCTCGGCCGCGATCTCCGCCATCTGCGCGTCCGTCAGCGCCATCGACTCGGGTCCTTTATTTCAGGGCGGCGACAGACTACATTCTGTGGGTCGGCTTGCCGACTATGGCGATAAACGGTGTGTGGAATAAGCGTTGTGGACCCGGGGGCAGTGCCCGGCGCCTCCACCATAGGGGGGCGAAACAGGCTCGACACGCGTGGTAAAGACGCATTTTTTGCCCGGCATGATACCGCCGTTATCGGGTCAACACACAAGTGCCAATGACAATCATGAGGCGCTCGCTATCGCTGCGTAAGCAGTGACAAGCGCGGTTCGGGGGGCACCGGGCAACAGAAGCCCCCCACTTACCCTCGTCGCTCTCCTTTTCAGCCCTCGTCTCTTCGGTTAGCGTCACCCGATCGGAGCGGGGGAGATGCATGAACGCGGTGAGCGCACTCGGCGCGGCGGCCCCGCTGACCAGCGGCGGGGTGGCGCTCGCGACGACGCCCGACGCGCTAGGCATGCTGACCGAGACCGATCCCGCGTCTCCCGCCGCACTGTTGCGCGAGCGCATGGCGCGCGACGGCTACGTCCTGCTCCGCGGCCTGCTCGACCGGACCGCCGTGCACGACGCGCGCGCGGAGATCACGCGCCGCCTCGCCGCCGCCGGCGCGCTCCGCCGAGGCACCGACCCGCTCGACGCACGCGCCGATCGTGCTGCGCGGAAGCTCGACCGCGAGGTCCGCGCCGGTCTCGCCCGCGGCAACCGCCCGCTGCACGACCTGTTGTACGGCCCGGCGATGATGGGCTTCTTCGCGCGCTTCTTCGGCGAGGCCGCGTGCCACTACGACTTCACCTGGTTCCGCGCCGTCGCCCCCGGCCCCGGCACCCCCGCCCACGCGGACGTCGTGTTCATGGGCCGTGCCGAGCGCGAGCGGCTGTTCACCGCCTGGACGCCGATCGGCGCCGTCGATCTCGTGCAAGGGGGACTGATGGTGCTCGAAGGCTCGTGCCGCACGCCCGCGCTGGAGCGCGCCTACTACCCGCTCGACGTCGACGCCCGCTGCACCAACGCGGCCGATCCGCGCGACGAGTGGGAGAAGGGCAGCAACGGGTGGCTCGGGACCGATCCCGCGATGATCCGCCACCGCCTCGGCGGGCGCTGGCTCACCGCTTCCTACGCGGCCGGCGACGTGCTGCTGTTCAGCGTGTTCACCGTCCACGCCAGCCTCGACAACCGCTCCGACCGCATCCGCCTCAGCGCGGACAGCCGTTACCAGCCGGCGAGCGCTCCGGCCGATGAGCGCTGGATCGGCCCCAACCCGCCCGGCCACGGGCCGGGCGGCAAGCGCGACCTGATCTGCTGACCAATAGCCAAGAGGAAACGACCATGAGCCTCTCACGCCGAACCTTGCTGACGACGACTGGCGCCGGCCTCGCATCGGCCCTCGCCGCCGCTCCGCGCCCAGCCCGCGCGCAGGAGAAGGTCGAGCTCACGATGTGGTCGTGGACGCCGAACACGCAGACCGAAGTCGACATGTTCGAGCAGGCGCACCCCAACATCAAGGTGACGCTCGTGAACGTCGGACAGGGCCTGCCGCACTACACCAAGATCCGCACGGCGCTGAAGGCAGGCTCGGGCCTCGCCGACGTGGTCCAGATGGAATTCTATATGCACCGCACGTTCCAGCTCGCGAACGCGCTGGTCGACCTCAACCAGTACGGCGCGGACAAGATCGCGGGTGACTACATTCCGTGGACGTGGACCTCGGCGAGCAGCGGCGGAAAGTGCTATGGCATCCCCTGGGACAGCGGGCCGGTTGCGTTGCTGTACCGCCGGGACATCCTCGAAAAATACGAGATCTCGCCCCCCAAAACCTGGGACGAGTTCGCTGAAGCCGCGATCAAGCTGAACAAGGACGCGAACGACGTCTTCCTCGCCGATCTGGCGCTCAACAACGTCGGCTGGATGTGCGGCTGGTTCTGGCAGGCCGGCTGGAATCCATTCAAGACCGAAGGCACCAACGTCAGCATCGCCTTCAACGACGCGGCGGCGAAGAAGGTCGCGACCTACTGGCAGAAGTTGTTGGATGCGAAGGCGGTGGAGGCGAAACCCCAGTTCACGCCGGACTGGTTCGCGGCGTACGACCGCGGGCGCTACGCCACTTGGTTCATCGCCGCCTGGGGCCCGGTGTTCCTCTCGCAATTCGCGAAGACCAGCGCCGGCCTGTGGCGTGCGGCGCCTGCGCCGCAGTGGGAAGCCGGGAAATTCGTCTCGGCGAACATGGGCGGCTCGACCCTGGCGGTGACGACGCAGAGCAAGCACCCGAAGGAAGCCGCCGAGCTTGCGATGTGGCTGATGCACGACCCCGCGTCGGTCGACACCTTCGCCAAGAAGCAGTTCCTGTTCCCGACGACCAAGCCGTTGCTGGAGAGCCCGGAATTCGCCGACACGCCGTTCGACTTCTACGGCGGCCAGAAGGTCAATCAGATCTTCATCGAGAGCGCCAAGCATATCGACCGCATCATCGAGTGGTCGCCGTTCCAGGACTACGCCAACGCCCAGATCATCGCGGAGATGACGGCGGCGGGCGGCGGCAAGGGCACGCTGGTGGAGGCGCTCGATCGGATCCAGGACAACTTCGTCAAATACGCGAAGCAGCAGGGTTTCACCGTCAAGACCTGATCCCGTGGCTGCTCCGAAATCCGCAACGCCGACGCTCAACGCTCGCAACGCGGCCGGTAGCGACGTCGCGCCGGCCGCCCGGGTCGGGCTGCTGGCGGTGCGGCGCCGTCGGCGGCGCTACCCGCACGCGCTCGCCGCCTATCTCTTCCTCGCGCCCTTCCTCGTGCTCTTCGTGATGTTTCTGGTCGGGCCGCTGTTCTACGCCCTCAATCTCAGCGTCTGGCGGGAGACGCTGGTCGGCGGGCGCAGCTTCGCGGGGCTGGCCAACTACGCGGACGTTTTCGCCGACGAGTCGTTCTGGCGCGGCATCCGCAACATGTTGCTGTTCGGCGTCTTCCAGGTGCCGATCATGCTCGGCCTTGCACTGATCTTCGCGTTGGTGCTCGACGCCGGGACCACCTACGCAAAGAGCCTGTTCCGCATCGGGTTCTTCCTGCCCTACGCGGTTCCGAGCGTGATCGCGGCGCTGATCTGGGGCTATCTCTACGGACCGAGCTTCGGCCCGTTTACGCAGGCGGCGAATGCGCTCGGCTGGGCACCGCCGATGTTCCTCTCGCGTACGTTGATGCTGCCCTCGCTCGCCAACATCGTGACGTGGGAGTTCACCGGCTACAACATGATCATCCTCTATTCGGCGCTACAGGCAGTGCCGAAGGACGTGATCGAGGCCGCCGCGATCGACGGCGCGAGGCCGATCCGGGTCGCGCGAAGCATCCGCGTCCCGCTGATTGCGCCGACGATCGTGCTCACCGCGATCTTCTCGGTGATCGGCACGCTGCAGCTGTTCAACGAGCCGCAGCTGATGCTCGCGATCGCGCCGGACGTGATCGGCAACGACTACACCCCGAACATCTACGCCTACACGACGGGGTTCGTTAACCAGCAATACAACTATGCCGCCGCGATCTCCTTCGTGCTCGGCGCCTTCGTGGTCATCATCTCCTACGCGGTGCTGTTCTTCAGCAACCGCCGCCAGACGCCGGCGGCCGCCTAGATGGCGATCGTCGCCCCCCGCCGCTACGTCGAGCGGCAGCGCCGCGTACGGATCATCACCACCGCGCTGCTCGGCTTGTTCCTGCTCTACACGTTCCTGCCGATCTACTACCTGCTCGTGTCGTCCACGAAGGACGACACGGCGCTGTTCGCCAGCTTTGGGTTGTGGTTCGCGCCACCGTTCCAGCCGTTCACGAACCTGCATAACCTGTTCACCTTCCAAGGCGGTGTGTTCAGCCGCTGGCTGTTCAACACCGCACTCTACGCGATCTCCACCGCGGTCGGCGCCGCCATCATCTGTTGCGCCGCCGGCTACGCCTTCGCGAAGTTCCTCTTCCCCGGCCGCCAGTCACTGTTCGCGATCATCCTGGGCTCGGTCATGGTGCCGCGCACGGCGCTCGTGATCCCGATCTTCCTGCTGCTCAGCCAGATCGGATTGATCGACACGCCGCTCGCCGTCATCCTGCCCTCGCTCGTGTTCCCGCTCGGCGTTTATCTCGCGCGCGTCTACGCGGAGCAGGCGGTGCCGGACGAGCTGCTGGATGCCGCGCGGATCGACGGCTCGGGGGAGGCACGCATCTTCGCTCGCGTCGCCCTTCCGATCATGCAGCCCGCGTTCGTGACAATCCTGCTGCTGTCCTTTGTCGTCACCTGGAACAACTACTTCCTGCCGCTCGTCGTTCTCAGCAGCCCGAAATGGTTCCCCGTCACCGTCGGTCTCGCCGTGTGGTTCCAGCAGGCGAGCGCGGGCAGCGGCGGACAGGCGCTGTTCACACTGGTCATCACCGGCGCGCTGGTCAGCGTCCTGCCGGTGGTGCTGCTGTTCGTCTCGCTGCAGCGCTATTGGCGGGGCGACCTCAGCGTCGGCGCGGTGAAGTGAGCCGCCGCTGATCCTCCGCGGCAGGCGACCGCCGCGTCCCATCGTCGAATAGGGGTGCTCTCACATGGACGTGCCAAACTCGCTGCGCTGGGGCATCCTCGGCACGGGACGCATCTCGCGCCAGTTCGGCGCGGCGCTGGCCCATGCGAAGCGGGGGCAACTTGCCGCCGTCGCGAGCCGGGCGCGGCTGAATGACGTGCCCCCGGAGTTCGGGGACGCGCGCATCTACGCCAGCTACGACGAGCTGCTCGCCGATTCCGCAGTCGATGCCGTCTACGTCGGCACGCCGCACCCGATGCACGCGGAATGGGCGATCAAGACCGCGGAGGCCCGCAAGCACATCCTGTGCGAAAAGCCGATCGGCATGAACGCCGCCGAGGCCGACACGATCATTGACGCCGCGCGCCGCCACGACGTGTTCCTGATGGAAGCGTTCATGTACCGCGTCCATCCGCAGACGGCGAAGCTCGTCGAGCTGATCCGCAGCGGCGTGATCGGCGAGGTGCGGATGATCGAGGCGAGCTTCGGCTACGCGAAGCCGTTCGATGCCGCCGCGCGGCAGTATGCGCCGGAGCTCGGCGGCGGGGGCATCCTCGACGTCGGCTGCTACCCGGTGTCGCTGGCGAGGCTGATCGCGGGCGTCGCGGCCGACAAGCCGTTCGCGGATCCGAAAACCGTCGTCGCCGCCGGACATCTCGGCATGTCCGGTGTCGACGAATGGACTGCCGCCATCATGGAGTTCACGAATGGCATCATCGCGCAGGTGTCCACCGCCGTCGGCGTCGCACAGGAAAACGTCGCGCGCATCTTCGGCACGCTCGGCCGGATCGAGGTTACGTCGCCCTGGTTCTGCTCTGGAAAGGAGGGCGGCCGCAGCAGCATCGTCGTCCGTCTCGCATCGGGTGAGACGCGCGAGACCGTCATCGAGACGCAAGACTGGCTGTACGCGATCGAAGCGGACCACGTCGCGGCGCATATCGACGGGCGCCAGTCGCCCGCGATGAGCTGGGACGACACGCTCGGCAACATGCGGGCGCTCGATGATTGGCGTGCGGCGATCGGCCTGGAATACCCGATAGAGAAGCCGGGCGCGCGGCCGCTTCCGCTCGTGGGCCGCAAGCTGACGGTTTCGGCGGACGTGCCGATGCCGATGTCCGCCGTGCCGAACGTCGCAACGCCCGCATCCCGGCTGGCGCTCGGTACCGTCGGCTTCAAGCGCTACGCCGATGCGGCGCCGATGTTCGATGCCTTCGCCGAAGCGGGCGGCACGATGTTCGACACGGCGTTCCACTACGGCGCGGGACGCGCCGACACAATCCTCGGCCACTGGCTGCGCGACCGCGGGATGCGCGACCGGAGCGTCATCATCGGGAAGGGCGCGCACGCGCCGAACTGCAATCCGAAAGCGGTCACGGAGCAGCTCGACCGCAGCCTCGACATGCTGCACACCAATCACATCGACGTCTATTTCCTGCATCGCGACAATCCCGACATCCCGGTCGGCGAGTTCGTCGACGTGCTCGACGAGCATTTCCGGGCCGGACGCATCCGCAGCTTCGGCGGGTCAAACTGGACGCCCGCGCGCATCGACGAAGCGAACGCCTATGCCGAGAAGCATGGGCGCGAGAAATTCCGCCACATCTCCAACCAGTTCAGCCTCGCCGACATGGTCGAGCCCGTCTGGGCCGGCTGCATCAGCGCGACCGACGACACGGACTGGCTCGCGCGCACCGGCATCACGCTGTTTGCCTGGTCGTCGCAGGCACGCGGCTTCTTCACCGACCGCGCCGGCCGCGACAAGCGGGCGGACGAAGGCCTCGTGCGGAGCTGGTACAGCGACGCGAACTTCGCACGCCGCGAGCGCGCGATCGAGCTGGCGGACCGGAGGGGCACGACGCTGCCGGCGATCGCGCTCGCCTACGCGCTCGCACAGGATCTCGGCATCTTCCCGCTCATCGGACCGCTCAAACTGTCGGAGCTGCGCAGCTCGCTGAGCGCGCTGCGCACGCCGTTGACGCGGGAAGAGGCGCGCTGGCTCCGCGAGGGATGACAGCGTAGCGGCCTGATCGCGGGGCAGGACCGCGGCGAAAGCTGTTCCGGGCGTGATCCACTTCACATCGACCGTTTGACGACTGAGCCAAGGTCGCCCCTACCGGGCGACAGCGCTGAGGCGGCCGCCGGTCGAGGAGAGCGGACCATGAAAAAAGTGCTGGCAGCCGCGGCACTAGGCATTTGCGCGATCGCCTGGACGGCGCCGAACGCGCGAGCCGACGGGTCGCACCGGTTCGTCGAGATGACCAACCACTCGAAAGCGACGATCTTCCACATTCAGGCCGGGACCCCGCGCCGCGACGACTGGGGCGACGACCTGCTCGCGAGCGACGTTGTCCTCCCGGGCGAAACCGTCGCGGTTGCAATGGATGTCGCCGACGACCGGTGCTCGATCGACATGAAGATGGTCATCGACGACGGCACGGCGATCGTGACCCGCGACATCGATATCTGCAAAACGGCGCAATACGAGTTCACGGATGACACGATCGTAGCGGGCGAGGCCGGGGCGACGACGGCGTCCTGATCACGCCACGCCGAAGCAGGATGGGCTGGTGGGTCGATGACGACAGCGATTCGCCCCAGCATGAAGCGCGCACCGTTTCCTCACAGGGCTCAGCCGTCGAGACCGCCTCTCTTTTCCCGACACCGCTCCGGCGCTAGATGACGCGCATCGACCGGAGAGGGCCGAATGAGCGACGGGAAAGGGCCGCGGCCGCAAAGCCTGCTGCCCTATGAGCAATGGACCGAGGAGGCGTTG
>DATAPS010000255.1:0-6591 GCA_036265085.1 Acetobacteraceae bacterium
TCGATCGGCTTGACGATTTGACGAATGCCTCCGCGAAGTCACTCGATGAAAGAACCGCGAGCGTGGCACGCAACGCCTGAGCCCTCTCCTCTCCGAACACGACTTCGAAGCGCCGCTGCGCCTCCTTCCAGAGCGGCATGGCTTCCGCGACCTTCGCGCGGCCCGCTTCCGTCAGCGCAACAAGTCGTGTGCGCCTGTCCGATGGATGGGCGACGATCTCGATGAAGCCGTCGCGGGCGAGCGGCTTGAGGTTGTGCGCGAGCGCCGAACGGTCGAGGACCAGCGAGTCGGCGAGCTCGCCCATGCTCGGCCGCCCCGCGCGCGCGATGTGCATCAGGATCGAGCGCTGCGTCGAGCGCAGGCCACAGGGCGCGAGGACGGAGTCGTAGAGTTGCGAGATACGGCGGGTCGCCTTCCGCAACTCGGTACTGTTGCAGCGTCCGGACGGTGGGAGACTGTCATGCGTGCGGGTCATTGGCCGAATATAGGCATGTGCCAATATGCGCAAAGCTTGCATATGCCCGTAACTGTGCGGGCGCAGGTGGAATGGCGGGGTGAATGCGACTTCTCGTGGTCGGCGCCGGCGCGACCGGCGGGTATTTCGGCGGGCGTCTCGCTCAGGCGGGACGCGACGTCACCTTCCTCGTCCGTCCCGGACGCGCCGCCCAACTGCGTGCGGACGGACTGCGGATCGTCAGCCCGCACGGCGACGCGGTGATCGCTCCGAACATCGTCCTCGCGAACGAAGTCCGCGATCCGTACGAGGCCGTACTGTTGACGGTTAAAGCCTACGCGCTCGACGCGGCGCTCGAGGATTTCGCGCCGGCGGTCGGACCTGGCACGATGATCATGCCGGTGCTGAACGGAATGCGGCATGTCGACGTGCTCGCTGCGCGTTTCGGCAAGTCCGCCGTGATCGGCGGTGTCTGCCGGGTGGCAACCACGATCGACGACGACGGGCGGATCGTGCAGCTCGCGCCTTTCCAGGATCTCGCCTACGGCGAAATGGACGGTGCCGCCTCCGAGCGCACCGCGGCGCTCGACGCATTCTTGCAGTGCGGCGGCTTCACCGCACGGCTCAGCCGTGCAGTCGTTGCCGAAATGTGGGAGAAATGGACGCTGCTGGCGTCGATGGGGGCAATCAACTGCCTCATGCGCGGGACGGTCGGCGAGATCGTGGCCGCGCCGGGCGGCGCCGACTTCGTACGTGCCATGATCGCCGAGGTCGTTGCCGTGGCGGACGCGGCCGGCGTACGGCCGCGCGACGCCGCGCTCGCCAATATGAACGAGATGCTGACCGCGCAGAGCTCGTCACTGGCGTCGTCGATGTATCGCGATCTGCAGAGGGGCGCGCCGGTCGAGGCGGATCACATCGTCGGCGACATGCTCGTCCGCGGCCGGGAGGCCGGTATCGCGACACCGCTGCTGGCCGCCGCATATACTAATCTCGCGATCTATCAGACCCGGATCGCGGCCCGATGAGCGCCGCCGAGCCGGCGATCATCGCGTTGCGGCTCACCGGTTCGCCCGCGTGGATGTACACGGCCCTGGCGCTCGGGCTACTGCTAGCCGCGAACCTGCGACGTGGGATCGAGCACGTCGCGTAGCCAGTCGCCGAGCAGGTTGAGGCCGAGCACCGTCAGCGTGATCGCGAGGCCGGGAAACACGCCGACCCACCACGCGCTCTGCAGATAGCCGCGGCCGTCGGCCAGCATGCCGCCCCAGCTCGGTGTCAGCGGGTCGATGCCGAGACCGAGGAATGTCAGGCTGCTCTCCAGCAGGATGTTGTTGGCGACATTCAGCGTCACCAGCACGATCACGGGGCCGATCGCGTTCGGCAGCACGTGGCGCAGCAGGATGCCGTAATCGCGCAAACCGTAGGCGCGCGCCGATTGCACATACTCGCGTTCGCGCAATGACAGCACCGTGCCGCGCATGACGCGCGCGTATTGTACCCATTGCGCGATCGCCATGAACAGGATCAGCTTCCACATGTCCGCGCCGAGAATCGCGGCGAAAGTCAGCGCAATGAGGATGAACGGCAGCGCGAGCTGCACGTCGGCGATGCGCATCAACACCATGTCCCAGACGCCGCGGTAATAGCCCGCGAGAAGGCCTGCGAACGTGCCGACGATCACGGCGCCGAGCACCGACAGCACGCCGACGGTGAGCGAAACCTGGCCGCCAATGATCACGCGGGCGAGCACGTCGCGGCCGATCGGGTCGGTGCCAAGGGGATGGGCGAGCGTCTGCAAGGGCGGCGAGAGGCGTGCCGCGAGATCCATCGCCTCGCCGCGGCCGGGAAAAATCAAGTCCGAGAGCAGAACGGGGATCACCATCAACGCGGTGAGCACGAGTCCGGCGACGAACTCGGTGCCGCGCAGGCGGCGAAGCCACGGCCTCACGCGGCGACGCTGATGCGCGGGTCGAGCGCGGCGTAGGTGAGATCGACGATCAGGTTCACGGCGACGATCATGACCGCGAGGATCGTGACGGACGCCTGCAGCACCGGGTAGTCGCGGGTCGAAACCGCGTCGAAGGCGAGATTGCCCATGCCGGGCCAGTTGAACACGCGCTCGACCACGACGACGCCGCCGATCAATCCGCCGAATTGCAGGCCGATGAAGGTGATCAGCGGGATCGCGCCATTGCGCAGGGCGTGCTTGTAGAGGACGACGTTCTCGCGCAGGCCCTTGCTGCGCGCGACCATCACGTATTGCGCGCCGAGCGTGTCGAGCATGGCGCTGCGCACGAGCCGCACATTCGTCGCGGTGAGAATGATCGCGAGCGTCGCGGCCGGAAGCACGAGACCCGATCCGCCGGCGGCGCCGCTCGGCGGCAGCCATCCCAGCTCGATCGCGAAGACGAGGACGAGCATCAGCGCGAGCCAGAAATTCGGAAAGGAGAGGCCGATCAGCGACACCACGCGGATCAGCTGATCCGCTCCGCGGCCGCGATGCACCGCCGCGTGCACGCCGAGCGGGATCGAGAATACCAGCGACATCGCCAGCGAGACGAAGGCGAGCTCCAGAGTCAGCGGCAGGGCGTGACCGATCAACAGCGCGACCGACGTTCCACCCATGAAGCTCCTGCCCATGTGGCCCGTTACGATGCCGCCGAGGAAGCTGAGGTACTGGACGTAGAACGGCCGATTGAGCCCCAGCGCTTCGCGGATATTTGCGAGATCCTTCTCCGTGACCGTCGAACCTTGCGCGAGCATCACGGCCGGATCGCCCGAGAGGCGAACCGCCCAGGCGACCAGCAGCGTCACGACCAGAACGACGAACGCGGCGAGCGCGATCCGGCGGATCAGATAGCCGAGCACGCCCCGCGGCTACTGCACCGTCACGTCGGTCAGGCGGAACCGGTTGTCGGGCGGCGGCACGAAGTTCTGCACCCGCCTGTTTACGCCGTAGATCGTGTTCTGGTTGTACAGCGGCATGTCCAGCACGTGGTCGGCGATATATTTCGCGATCGCCTGCAGCTCCGCCTTCCGCTCGGGCGGATTGATGTCGGTGCGTTGGTGCTCGAGCATCGCGTCGAGCTGCTTGTCCTTCACGTACGGGTTCCAGTGCTCGCCGGAGTGGTAGAGCAGGTAGGCGGTGTTGTCGTAGTCGAAGGTCCAGCCGCCCCAGCCGAACTGGTAGAGTTCGCCGGTCTTGCCGTTCGGAATGATGTCGTTGGTGTAGACGTTCTGCTCGAACGGCTTCACCGACGGCTGGAGCCCGGCGGCGGTCAGATAGCCGGCCACGGCCTGCGCCACTTCGCGGAAGGTCGCGTTGTTGCCGGGAAAGTCGATCTCCACCGGCGCGCCGGGGGCCACGCCTGCCTTCTTCAGCAACGCACGGGCGCCGGCGAGGTCGAACGGGAGCGGCTTGAGGTTCGCGTCATAGCCGAGCGAGAGCTCTCCCTGGTAGCTCGCGACCGGCTTCGCCTCGCCTTGCAGGATCGACTTGATGATGGCGTCGCGGTCCACCGCCATCACGATCGCACGCCGCGCGTCCTCGTTCGCCGCCGCGCCCTTCGTGATGTTGAAGCGCAGCTCCGTCACCGTCGGCCCGGTGACGCTATCGATGCGCAGCTTCGGATCCTTCTTGATCACGGCAAGCGCGCTGATGGGCACGTCGGCGGCGATATCGATGCGCCCGGCCTGCAATTCGGCGACCTGAGTGTCCGGCTCGACGATGAAGCGGTACACGACCTGATCGAGCTTCGGCGACCCCGCCCAGCCGCCCGCGAAGGGCTGCATCGTGACGCTGACTTTCGGCTGATAGTCCGTCACCTTGAAGGGACCGGTTCCGATCGGGTGTTTCGCGAACTCCTCGCTGCCGACTTGCTGAACGTATTTCGGCGGCACGATCACGCCGCCATAGCCGGCGAGCTTGGTGAGCAGCACCGGGTCCGGCTCCTTGAGGATCAGGTCGACGGTGTAGGGGTCGATCACCTCCACGGATGAGATCGCCGTGTAGTTGGATTGCTGCGGACCCTTCGCACCCTCGGGGCCAAGCAGGCGGGTGAAGGTGAACTTCACCGCTTCCGCGTCGAACGGCTCGCCGTTCTGGAACGTGACGTTGTGGCGGAGATGAAAGCGGATGCGCTTTCCGTCTTCCGCGACGTCCCAGCTCTCCGCGAGCCCCGGCTTCAGCTTCAGGTCGGGACCGCGCTGCGTCAGGCCGTCGAACACGTTGGTAGCGAGCTCGCCCCAGGCGATCAGGAACGTGGCGATCGGGTCCCAGGAGCCGGGATCGCGCACCTGCGCGAGCGTCAGCGTGCCGCCCGCATGCGCAGGGTTCGCAGCTCCTGCGCCGATGCCGAGGGCGAGCGCCGCCGCGGCGGCGAGGCGCGGGACGGTGCGGGGCTTCGGCATGGCGGTCTCCTGACTGTGGGGCGGGCGAGGGTGCGAAAGCGGGGGCCGGGTGTCCAGACGCAATCGCGCGGGCTACGACACGGGGCGGGACGTTCCAGAACCTGGCGAAGCCGGGGAGAATGTCGGTTACCGACGTGCGACAGGCTGTGGGCTCGAGGATCTGGCCGAGCGTTCGCCACGAAGCGCAGCGGGCGCGGCGCATCGGCGGCGCGCAGGCGCGGGGCGGCGAGGGCGAGCGCGGCGGCGGCCAGGAGCGCGCGGCGGTTCATCCGCTCAATCCGCCGCCGCGTCCATGCGGGTCGCCGCAGTGAGCGCGTCGAGCAAAGCGTCGAGATCCGCGGCGTCGCGGCCGTCGCGGCCCATCGCGCGTCCCTGCCGCCACGCCCAATCCTGCCGCTCGACGATCGAGCGGCTCAGCATCGGCGCCACGCCGGCTTCTTCGACGGTGCGGGCCACCTCTCGCATTTCCTCGGCGCGGCGGCGGCCGTGGATGAGCGCGCGGCTGATGACGTAGCGGGCGAGCTGCGGCCAGTTCTCGTGCGGCAGTGTGTCGCCCATCGTCGCGAGCACGTCGCGCTCCACGCCGTAATGACGCGCGGTGAGCATGCATTCCGTGGTGAGCGCCTCGAGCCCTTTGATCATGATGCTGCGGCACATCTTCACTGAGGACGCGCGGCCGATCTCGTCGGAGAACACGCGTAGATCCATGCCGAACGACCACATCGCCGCGACGAAGTCGGCGGCATGGGTGCCGCCGAGCAGCATCGGACTCGCGAGTCCCTTGGGCGGCACGCTCGCCATCACCGCCGCCTCGACATAGCGGCCGCCCGCCTGCGCGATCACGCGCGAGGCGTCCTGCTTGGTGGAGGGCGACACCGAGTTCACGTCCACGACGAACGGGGCGTGCGCGAGCGCGCCGGCGAGCGAGCGGCAGGCATCGAGCACCGAGCCGGCGGTCACACAGACGAACACGACGTCGGCTGCGGCGACAGCATCCTTCGGCGTGTCTGCCGAATTTGCGTGCCCTTCGCTTGCCGCACGCGCGCGTGCCGCGGGGTCGATGTCGAACGTGGCGATCGTGCCGGCGCCGCGGGCGCGTAGGCCGCGGGCGAAGATGCCGCCGACTTCGCCGTAGCCGATAATTCCGATGTTTGTCATCCCGTTCCTCCGCCGCGCGCGGTACCGAGTATAACAGCGCGCGAGGAACGGTCACCGGGCCGGCTCGTCGAGGGGAACTTCGCCCGGGGCGCTCGCGCTTCCTGCGTCAACTCTGACGCCGGGCGTAGCGGAGGTGCATGATGGAAGATCTCGAGGAAATGCTGATCGATCAGCTCAAGGGGCCGGACGACGACGAGGACGAGGATGAAGACGAGGAGGACGAGGAGGAGGTCGCGTCGTCGGTTCGCTCGTCGCGATGACGGGACGGAGGTGATCCGGCCGTCCAGATGGTTCCGGCCGTGAATACGACGCGCGCGCCTTCGCGCATGATGCCGCACCTCTCCGCGCGATGCGCGGAAAGGGTGCCATGAGCGGACCGGGCCGGGCGACGGCGCGACGCGCGCTCATTCCAGGAGCGGGTGGGCCAGGAGCGGGTGGGCCAGGAGCGGGTGGGCCAGGAGCGGCTGGGCCAGCAGCGGCTGGGCCAGGAGCGGCTGTCCCCAGCGGGTGAGATAGAAGCGGAACGGCCGATCGCGAGTCCCGGTGAACGGCGGCGGGTCCCAGGG
>DATAPS010000256.1:0-2857 GCA_036265085.1 Acetobacteraceae bacterium
CAGCCTCGATGCGCCGTATCCGCTACGGCATATCGCGCTGCTGTTCGTGCTCAAGGCGACCGGCTCGGCGATCTCGCTCGGGTCCGGGTTCCGCGGTGGGTTGTTCTTCGCCTCCCTGTTCCTCGGCGCGCTGTTCGGCAAATTGTTCGCCGCCGTGCTCGGGTATTTCGCCGTGGTGTCCAGCCTGCCGCCGATCGTCTGCGGCCTGGTGGCGATGAGCGGCCTGGCGGTCGCGATCGTCGGCGGGCCGTTGACGATGGCGTTCCTTGCGCTCGAGAGCACCGGCAGCTTCCCGCTCACGATCGCGGTGGTCGCGTGCTCCGTGGTGTCGGCGATTACGGTCCGCCGCACGTTCGGCTACTCCTTCGCGACATGGCGCTTTCACTTGCGCGGCGAATCGATACGCAGCGCGGTCGATGTCGGCTGGATGCGCAATCTGACGGTCGGGCGGATGATGCGGCGCGAGGTCCGGACGGTGCGCGACGACACGACGCTCACCTCGTTCCGGCGCGATTTCCCGCTCGGCGCGACGGCGCGCGTCGTGATCACCGACGCGAAGGACAGATACGCCGGCATCGTGCTGGTCGCGGAGGCGCACGCGCCGGAGACGGACGCCGCAAAGGTCTCCGAAATTCTGCACCACACCGGCGAGGTCCTTCTCCCGCAGATGACGATCAAGGAAGCGGTCGCGATGTTCGAGAGCGCCGAGTCGGACGCGCTCGCGGTCGTGGACGGCCTCGAGGCGCGGCGCGTCATCGGGCTGCTGACGGAGCAATACGCGCTCCGCCGCTACAGCGACGAGCTCGACCGCCGCCGCCGGGAGATCTCGGGAGAGTAACTTCGCCGCCGGTGAAAGCGCCTCCACTCCGCAACGGCGTCGCCGTCCTGGCTGTTCGTTCCCGGCGAAGCGGGGCATCGGCCGGCAGTGGCCGAACCTCTTCGCGTCGGTGCCCGCGGGATTGGGCGTCTGGGCCGTCATGCGGCAGGCACTGCGACCAACCGGACGGCGGCTGAAGCGCTGAGGCCCGCGCTCCGGTCACCCCGAGGTTAACGTCGGTTCGCAAACCGCTGATATGACGCGATTTTAGCGCTGCGGACGCGCTATTCACGCGCTGCGGCGACGGCTTGCCGACTAGAACCGGCGGGGGCGGGTGGTCACGCGAGGTTCGTATGCCCATCGTCACGGTCGTCGGCGCGAGCGGCAACATCGTCTCCATCCCCGTCACCAGCACGGCGGCGCAGAGCGTCGGCCAGAACGTGCTCAGCGCCGTCACCGCGGCGATGGCTTCCTCGGCGGAGCTCCGGCTCGCAGTCGCGCAGTCCGTGACCATCCCGTCCTCGAGCCGCCTCTCCACAATCGTCGCGGACGCTCCATCCCCGGTCAGCGTGACGACGCTCTCGAGCAAGCCGGTCACCGTCGTCTCCGGCCAGGGCGGCCTCACCTTCACGCAAGACGTGGCAGCGCCCGGCACTGTGATCGTGACAGGTGGCGGACGCAACGCGATCACGCTCGCCGCGGGCGCGACCACGGTCACCCTCGACACGTCGCCGACCGCAACCGTGTCAGGCGTCGCGATCGGCACCAGTACCGTCGATGCGCGCGCCGGACATGCGCTGATCCAGGTGAACGCCGCCGCCCACGACGCCGCGGACCGCAACGCCGCTCTCGTTCTGGCAGCGGGCGCGGACACGGTGGCGCTCGCCGGCGATGCGACCGGGATCGCCACCGCCGCGATCGGCTTCGACGACCCCTCCGTTCAGGTGACGCTCGCGGACCGGTCGGCCGCCTTCCTGGCCGGCGCGTCGGCGAACATCGCCGCAGGGCCCGGCGACGAGACCGTGGGTGTGCTGGCTGGCACCACGGAGGGGCTCACGGGTGCGGCGCGCGGCGGCGGCACGATCGTGGTGGCGTCGGGATCGATGCTGACCGGCAATCTGCTGATCAATCCGCGTTCGCAGAACGTGACGGTGTTCGGCGGATCGGGCGCCACCACGCTGTTCGGCACCGGCGACGGCACCGCCACGAACACCGGACGCGATTTCGTGGCCAACGGTGTCGGCTATTTCCGCCTCGGCACCGCGGGGGGAAGCATCGCCGAGAGCGCACGCAGTCTGACGCAAGCGGACGCGACGACCCTGATCGGCGGCGGTGCGGGCGACATGCTCTACGCGCAGTCGGGCAACGTTTCGCTGCGTGGCAGCTACGGCACCGTGCTGCTTTGGGCCGCTGGCGGTGTATCGCTCGGCGGGACCGCGGTGGCCGCGGCACCCACAGGCGTGACGATCGACGCGGGTGGCGCGGTCGGCGCGACAATCACGGGCGCGACCAGCGGAGGCAACACGATCATCAGCGGCACCGGATCCGCGGTCGCCTGGGGCAATCACCGGGCACAGGGCGGAAATGTCTATCTGGACGGCGCACCGGGTGGCCAGCTCACAATCATGGATTTCACGCCGCTCGACACCTTTCGCCTCACGCCGAGCCAGCATGTGAGCGGATTGTCGGGGAATACTGTCTTATTGTCGGATGGAACGCGGATCACCATCGCCGATGGGCTCGTGAACTCAGCGAATCTGGACCAGTTCTTCCACCAGTGAGCGGAACATGCTGCACTCCCCCGGGCGCGTCTCGGCGCGCGGGAGGCAGCCGCCATGAACGAACTCGCCGATTCCAGTTCGATCGCGTGCGACGCAGCGGCGCTCGCCGCTCGGATGGACGCGGACGGCTATCTGCTCATGCGCGGCCTCGTCCCGCGCGAGGCCATCGCCGACGTGCAGCGCGCGGTCGCCGGGCTCGCGCATGAGGCCGGATGGCTCCGGCGCGATCGCGAGCCCGCCGAAGCAATTGCCGACCCGG
>DATAPS010000257.1:0-25305 GCA_036265085.1 Acetobacteraceae bacterium
CACGAATTCCTCGGCGACTCTGCGGATCTTCTTTCGCAGCTCGATGCCGAGGCGGATAGTGTCGTCCCAGAGCACCTCACCCTGCCGCCCCTTCATCATCTGCGCGCCGACGTCGAGCGAGGCGAACAGTGGATAGAAAGGCGAGGTCGAGGCGTGCATCATGAAAAATTCATTGAAGCGCCGATGCTCGATCCGCCGCCGCTGGCCCGCGATGTGGCTGTCGCGAACGTGAATCTGGCTGGACTGGCTGAATCCCGCGAGCTGCTTGTGCGTCGACTGCGTTGCGATGATTCCCGGCTGCCCCTCGCCAAGATCCTGCAGCCCCATCGCGTAGCGGTCGCGGAACAGCGGGTGGAACTTCAGAAACCCCGCCCAGGCCTCGTCGAACAGGATATAGTCGCAGAGCGGCCCGAGCTTCGCTAGGATCACCCGCGCGTCGTAGATCGTGCCATCATACGTGCATTGCTCGATGACAGCGACGCGGAACGGGCGCTCCCGTTTCCACGCCTCCGGATCCTTCACCAGCGGATGCGTGCGGATCTTCTCGCGGATCGCCGTCTCGTCGAGCGCGCCATAGTCGATCGGGCCGATCATCCCGTGCGCGTTTCGGTCCGTTTCCAGGAACACCGGAATGCCGGAGCCGAGGAACAACGCGCCGTGATGCGCCGCCTTGTGGTTGTTGCGATCGAACAGCACGAGATCGTCGTCCGCGACCAGCGCCTGCAGCACGATCTTGTTGGAGGTCGAGGTGCCGTTGAGCACGAAATACGTGCGCTCCGCCCCGAAGATCTTCGCCGCCTCGCGCTGCGCTTCGAGCGGCGCCCCCTCGTGGATCAAAAGGTCGCCCAGATCGAGCACCGAATTGTCGAGATCGTCGCGGAACACCGCGTCGCCGAGATGCTCGACGAAAATCCGCCCGATCGGACTGCGCCGGTAGAAGACGCCGCCGTTATGGCCGGGACAGGTCCAGAGCTGACTCCCGTGCTCGGCGAAATCGAGCAGCGCACCGAAAAACGGCGTGCGCAGCGTCTCCGCGTAGTGGCGGAGATAGCTCGACAGGTTCTTCGCGATGAACTCCGGCGTCTCCTCGCCGATGAACACGTAGCCGTCGGCCTCGTGCAGCACGTCCGCGTGGATGTCCTCGAAGCGTTGACGGCGCACCAGGATGATGATCGGCACGTCCAGCCCGCGCTTGCGGATGAACGAGACGAGCGCCGCCATCTTGCCCTGCGGCCCGCGCTTGCCCCAGTCGAGCACGACGCAGCCGAGCGCCGCATCGGTGCGGATCACCAGTTCGGCGTCGTCATCGTCGCGCGCGCGGACGCATTGGAACCCGATCCGCTCGATCTCGGCGATGATCTGGTCGAGCCGCTGGCCCTCCATATCGCCGGCCGGAAATGAGGGGGCGCAGATCAGGAACTTGAAACGCCGCTCGAACTGCAATGTCGGTCTCCGATCCGGCCGGAATACACGACGTCAGCCGCCGCGCCGGGCCACCATTAAAGGTGCGGCGGAACCGTCTCAACTCGGCAAGGTATAGCGCGCCTCGATCGCTGCCCGCAGGGCACGCCGCGCCTCATCGGTCGGCTGATCCGAGCGCTCGAGCTGCTCGATCTCGCGCGTCAGCTCACGGTCCTTGATCGCGAGGCCGATCCAGCGCGAATAGTCGCCCCGACCACGATGGAACTCCCACGTTTCCCGGTCCACGCCCTCCCCGATCTGGATGAACGATATGAGGTTCTGCGCGCGCAGATTGAGCCGCGCTCCCGGCCCACGGAAGTAGAAGCATTTGTCCTCGTGCAGCGCGCCCTCCGCGTATTTGCGGATGTGACGACGCTGCTGCCCCTTGCCGGGAATGACCCGCATGTGCCGTGGCGCCGGCGCGTCCACGGACAGGGTCAGCATCTCACCCTTCACGAGCTCGACGGAATCGGCGGGAATTGGCAGCTCGCGAACCTCGCAGAAATGCCGCAGCGATTCCTCCGGTGCGTCCCCCACCGCAATGATGCGGTCGACCGCGCGAAGCACGCGCTCGGCGAGAGCCCCCGGACGCGTGGTGATGAACATCATTCCCGCGAGATCCGAGTCGGCGATCTCGCCGGCCGTCGTTGCGGGAAGCATGTGATGGGCTTCATCGACGACGATGAAGTGCGGCCGGCCGACGCGACGCCGCAGCATCATCAGCTCGGGCAGCAGTTCCGCGAGGAAGGCCGGGCGGTCGTGCAGCTGCACGCCGAGCAGATTGACCACCGCGCTGGTGTCGGTCTTCCCGAGCACGTCGAGCACCGCCTCGACACGCGGCGGCTCCTGCGCCGTGCCGATGCAGATCGCGCCCTGCACCTCAGCGTAATCGCCCTCCGGGTCGATCACGCAGAACTGCATCCCGGCGTCCGCGACCCGTTCGACCAGACCGAGCGTGAGCGTGGACTTGCCGCCGCCGGAGACGCCGACGAGCAGCATGCAGGCGCGTGGTGGGGCGAAGGTGATGGCGTCCGAGGGGTCATCCGGCAGTGGGGCGGCCAAGGCGACCTGCTGCCGGGGATTGCCGGCGTCGCACTCCGCCAGGTCCGTCGCAAGCATGCGGCGGGCGAGCTCGACGACGCCCGCGCCGCGCTCGCCCTCCGTGACCAGCACCGCATGCTCGCGCAGGCTCGGGATCGCGTTGGCGACGGCGACCGGCAGGCCGCACAGATCGAGGAACGCGAAATCGTTCTCGGCGTCGCCGACGCCGACGCTGTTGAGCCGCGCGATGTTCAGCTCCTCGAGCGCCGCGCGCAATCCGCTCTCCTTGCTCACGCCGGCCGGCAGCACCATCACGGCGCCCTTGTTGAACACGATGTGCAGTTCGAGACCGAGATCCTTGATCGCCTCCAGCACCTTGCCCTCGTTCGGCTCCCAAGTCGCGACGATGACGCGCCCGACGGAGAGCGGCGCGACGCCCATTTCGTTCAGCCGTGCCACGAAGCGGGGCGGCGGCGGATCGGCGAGGCAGCGCTCCTCTCCCGTCGCAGGCTGGAACAACAGCGCGCCGTTCTCCGCCACGATGCGATCGAACAGGTCGAGCCGGGGCATCACGCGCTTGAGATCGTCGAGCTCGCGCCCGGTCACCAGAATGATGCGGCGGCCGCCCTGCCGCAGATCTTCCAGGGCGGAAACGGTCGCCGCGTCGACACGGCTGTCGGCGGCAAGCGTCCCGTCATAGTCGGTGGCGAGGACAACGTAATGCATGCGCAGCTCCGGTGCCTCGCGGCAACGCGACCATGGTGGCTTCGTTGCCACGAAGCCCGGTATGCGGCACGAGGGACCGCATGCCCGCCGCCGATCCTGCTCCGGCCCCGCCCGTCACGCCACGCCCAGCCGCGAGTCTTCTCCTGGTCAGCGAAACGGCAACCGGACCCGAGCTGCTAATGGGCCTGCGCGGCGCCGGCCACCGGTTCATGCCGAACCGCCTCGTCTTCCCGGGCGGCGCAGTCGATCCCGAGGATTTTTCCGCACCGGCCGCGAGCGAGCCGCAACCGCATGTGCTGCGCCTCCTCGCCGCGGAGGCCGACGCGGCGTTCGGCCGCGCACTGCTGAGCGCCGCCGCTCGCGAACTCGAGGAGGAAACCGGCCTCACGCTCGGCGCCCCGCCCACGCTCGCGCCACTCGACTATATCTGTCGCGCGATCACGCCCACCGCCTCCCCGGTCCGGTTCGACGCGCATTTCTTCGTGGCGAGCGCGGACGCCGTGAGCGGCGCCATCGCGGGCTCGGGCGAGCTCGAGGACGTGCGCTGGTATGGCGTCGCCGACGCTCTGGCGCTCGATCTCGCCTTCGTCACGCGCCACGTGATCGAGCAGCTGCAGCGCTGGCGCGCGCTCGATCCCGCGTCTCGCGCCGCCCGCGCCGCCGTCCCGGTGCTGCGCGAGCGGGTTTGGAGCGGCGGCTGACGAAACCGTGAACGGAGATGCGCAGTACGCCGGCGCGCGGGATGCGCTACCAAGCGACATGTTCCGCCCGGCCGCGCCGATCGAGGACGTCGTCGTCTTGATGGTGGAGAACGCCGCCTTCGACCGGATGACCGGCTGCATGGCCGGAAGCCATGCAGACCTCGATGGGGTCGGCCCCACGAACCCCCGCACCAACCCGGACCGCGATGACCGCCCGATCGCCCGGGCCGAGACGCGCGCGCGGAACATCGATCGCGACCCGAAACATCAACTCCACGACGGCCTGATCCCGCTCGCACGCGACACCAACACCGGTTTCGTGCTTGGAGCTTCCCAAATTACCGGTGGCGGACGACATCCGGCCGGCGCGCCGCGTCGAGACGCTCGACGGCTTCAAGCAATCGCTCGATCGGGGCGGCGGCGAAGCGTGTAGGGCTACAGGCGGTCGTCAACTCATCGAGGGATGACGCAGAGAGGTTCCGAGCGACTCACGGCTGTTTCTCCTTGTCCGCTGTCACATGCATCGGCGCCGTGCTGATGATCACTCGGGCGCCGCGGCCGTAGGTCAGCCAAGCCCAGCTCCAGTTGATGTAGACGATCAGGCGGTTGCGGAACCCGGCCAACAGGAACAGGTGAACGAGGGACCAGAACAGCCAGGCCGGGAAGCCGGTGAGCTGGATGCGTCCGAGATCGGCGACCGCCCGCGATCGGCCGATCACCGCGAGCGTGCCGCGGTTGCGGTAACGGAAGGGTCCCGGCGGACTGCCGCCGGCGACACGGGCCTGGATCACTCGTGCCACATACGTGCCCTGCTGCACCGCCACGGCAGCAAGCCCGGGCAGCGGCTTCCCATGGTCATCGGTGAGATGCGCGCCGTCGCCGATCACGAAAACGTCGGGATGCTCCGGTACGGAGCAATCGGGCAGCACGTTCACCGCGCCGTTGCGGGCGGTGGGCGCACCGAGCCAGGCGGCCGCAGGACGCGCTGCGGTGCCGGCGCACCAGAACACGTTGGCGCAAGCGATCCGCTCGCCGCCCGCCTTTACGCCGTCGGCATCGATCGCCGAAACCGTCGCACCGAGCTTGATCTCGACGCCGAGCGAGCCGAGCGCCCGCACGGCGTAGTCGGACAGTTTCGGTGGGAATTCGGCAAGAACTCGCGAGCCGCCTTCGCACACGACCACACGCGCCGCCTCAGGACGGATGCGCCGGAAGTCGCTGCGCAGCGTGGAGCGCGCGAGCTCGGCAATGGCGCCCGCAAGCTCGACACCGGTCGGACCGCCGCCGACGATGACGAAGGTCAGCAGACGCGCGGTCAGCGCCGGATCGCCCCGGCTCTCCGCCCGCTCGAACGCGCTCAACAGCCTGCCCCGAATCGTCTCGGCGTCGTCGAGGGTCTTCAGCACCGACGCATGCGCCGCCCACTCGTCGTGGCCGAACCATGAATACGCGGCGCCGGTCGAGACGATCAGGTAATCGTAGGCAAAGTCGCCTGTATCGGCGACCGTCACGACATGACGGTGCGGGTCGATTCCGGTCACGTCGCCCATGATGACAGTGGCGGTCGGATCGCCGCGCAGCATTACGCGCACCGGAGTCGAAATATCGGAGGCCGCGAGCGCCGCGGTCGCGACCTGATAAAGCAGCGGCTGGAAGACGTGGTGGTTGGTGCGATCGATCACCACGATCTCGACGCCACGGCGAGCGAGCGAGCGCGCCGCGGTGATGCCGCCGAAGCCGGCCCCGATGATCACGACGCGGGGCCGGCTCGGGCGAGCGCTCGTCGGGTCGGGAGCGCGCGCGCTCATCGCGGCTGCGGGGAGCCGCCGAAGCGCAGCGGCACGGCTGGTTCGACCTCCTGCAGCATTGCGGTGTCGATGTCGCGTCCGACCAGCACGAGGAAACCGCTGCCGTCGCTGTCGCGTCCGAACAGGCGCGGCTGGGCGAACGTGGTGCCCACGCTCTCGACCAGCACGCGACGCGGCATGCCCGCGATCTCCAGCAACCCCTTCGTTCGCAGCAGGCGATCGCCGAGTCGTCCGGCGAGGTTGTCGAACCACGCCGCCACGTGCTCCCACGCCACCGGGGCGTCCTGCTCCGCCGCGATCGCACGGATGCGCGGATGCGCCGCCCCGTCGTCGCACCTGAAGCCGCCCGTCGGGAAGAATCCTCCCTGCCGTTCGAGCGAGAACGCCGCTAGCGCTGCATCGTGGCGCGATGGTGCAACGACGACTCCGGCGATCGGATTGAATCCCGCGACCGTCCGCCGTGCGCGAGGCTCGTCCATCGCGCCGGCAGCATCGCGCTTCGTCAGAACGACCGTATGCGCCCCGGAGAGCTGCGCAGCGGCCTCCTCGAAACCGGCGATCGCCTCGCCTCGCGTGCAGTCGAACGTGCACACCACCTCGAGGCCGAGCCGATGCGCCGCGAGCCCGGACAGGGCGCGCAGGATCGGCCCGGGTTTGGAAATGCCGCTTGTCTCCAGCACTATCCGCCGCAGCGGCGCATCCGACCGCGAAGCGATCAGCGCGTCGACCGTGAACTCCAGATCGGATCCCAGGCTGCAGCACACGCAACCGTTCGCGAGCTGCGCCACCGGCAGGCCGCCCGCGCCCTCCGCGAGAATCGCGCCGTCGAGCCCGATCTCGCCGACTTCGTTGACGATCACGCCGGTATCCGCGGCCTCCGGCGTGGCGAGGAACGAGCGCAGGAGCGTCGTCTTGCCGCTACCGAGGAAGCCGGTGAGGACGAAGAACTTCGTCACGTCACTGTGCCGCCACCCGCAACAGCTCCTCCGCGTCGAGCCGCGCCCCAGGTCGCTCGCCCTCCGGCGCATCCTCCCAGCTCTGCGCCACCATCTCCCGCACGTCCGCGAGCAGCTCGTCGACGTCGTAGACCACGCCGTCCTTGATCGTCAGGCGCAGCGCGCGATGCCACTCCGTCTTTCGCGTCGCGTCGTTCAACCGCATCGCGCCGGTGCCGTAGAGCAGCTTGAAGTCGGTCAGCGGATTGTGGTCGTGCACCAGCAGATCGGCTGATTTGCCCACCTCCACCGTGCCGGTCTCATCCGCCACCCCGCACAGTTCCGCACTCAGCGCGGTCGCCGAGCGCAGCACTTCCAGCGGATGGAACCCCGCCTCCTGAAGCAGCTCCAATTCGCGGATGTAGCCGAAGCCGAAAATCTGGAAGATGAATCCGCTGTCGCTGCCGGTGCACACGCGGCCGCCGCGGTTCTTGTAGTCGTTGATGAACTGCATCCACAACCGATAGTTCTGCTTCCACTCCACCTCGTTGGCGGTCGACCAGCGGAACCAATAAGCGCCGTGACCGCCCCGCTGCGGCTGGAAATAGTTCCACAGCGACCGCCAGGCGTAATCGTGATGCCAATCCGCTTGGCGGGCGCGCATCAGGTCGCGGTTGGCGTCGTAGATCGTGAAAGTAGGCACGAAGGTGAAGCCGGTTTCGAGAAATGCGTCGAGCACCTCGTTCCACTTGGCGCTGCCCGGCTGCGCGGCTTGCACGAAGGTCTGCCCGGCGAAGGCGAAGCGGAAATACTCGTCGTTGTAGTTGTAGTCCGTCGGATAGTTCTGGACGATGCGGTCGTCGAACAGCGCCTCGGGCAGTCCGTAGTAATGCTCGGCGCTCGTCAGCCCCCAGCGCGCGGAGGTCAGCGCGTTCATCCGCGTCACCGCCGTCTGCGCGTGGTGGCAGCCGGAGCGCAGCCCAAGCTTCCCGCATTCGTCCAACGCCGCTTCCATGATGGCGGGCGGCGCGCCGAAGAACTTGATCCCGTCCGCGCCGCGCCCCCGCACCCGGCGCAACCAGTCGCGCGCCTCGTCGGGCGTGTGGATCGTCTTCAGCATGTCGTTGACGGCGGGGAAGTAGGCGTAGGCGAGGATCCGCGGCGCCGCGATCTGGTTCGCCGCCGAGAGGCGCTTCTGCTCGAGCGTCCATCCGAGCCCGTTGAACGATCCCATTTCGCGCACCGTCGTCACGCCATGCGCGAGCCAGAGCTTGTAGACGTAATCGACCGGCGGCACCCATCCGTTGGCCGCATGCCACGCGACTCCTGCGTGCGCATGACAATCGACGAAACCCGGTGTCACGAACTTCCCGTGGCAGTCGATCTCGTGCTCCCCGCGCTCCGGCCGCTTCTCCTCGTTGATCGGCAGATGCGGCACGCCGACCTTGCGCAGCTCGACGATCTTCCCGCCTTCGACGACGATATCGGTCGGCCCGATCGGCGGTGCCCCGGTGCCGTCGATGACGGTCGCGCCGCGCAGCACGAGCCGCTTCCATGGCCCGGCGCCACGGTTGCGCGAGGTCGCCCCCTGGACGGGGGGCATGCCAAGCGTATTGCGGCGGTCAGTGAGCTCTTCGCCGGGTTCGAGCGGAGTGAGGTCGGGCATGGCGATCTGGCCTTTCGCTGGTGTGCGACAGGCTCAGCTCGGGCGCGCCGCAGGCCGAACTCTAGCCGGCGGAGCCTCGAGCGCAACGGCGGATAGATAGCACGGCGATCAGCTCCGCCGCGTCACCTCTGCATCTGCATGATCTGGTCCATCGGCATCATCCGGTCGTTCATGTGGCCCATGATCCAGACCGAACCGACGACGATCAGAAACACGATCAACACCCCGAATGCGAGCGCCAGGACGTTGTTGGCGTTGTCCGGCGACGTCGTGATGTGCAGGAAGAACACGAGATGCACCCCGATCTGCGCGATCGCCAGCACGGCGAGGGCGACCGGTATGCTCGGCTGCCAGATCAGCTGCGTGTTCGCGATGAAGAACGACACGAGGGTGAGGATGATCGCGAACGCGAGGCCGAGCGCGTAGCCCAGGATCGCCGAGCGTGGGCTGAATTGGGCGACGTCCGAGACGCCCGGCGTCATGTCGCCGCCGCCGCCGGAAATGTCAGGGGCTGAGTCGTTCATGCGGCGACTCCATAGAGATAGACGAAGGTGAAGATCGCGACCCAGATGATGTCGAGCGCGTGCCAGAAGAGGTTGAAGCACAGCATCCGGCGGTAGACCCGTGGCGCGAACCCTTTGACGAAGATCTGCGCCATCATAGTGCCGAGCCAGAGCAGCCCGGCGGTCACGTGCAGGCCGTGACAGCCGACGAGCGCGAAGAACGACGAAAGGAAGCCGCTGCGATCCGGCCCTGCGCCATGCGCGACAAGCGTGGCGAACTCGTTCACCTCGATCAGGAGGAATCCCAGCCCCAGCAACCCGGTGAGCAGCAGCATCACCTGCGTCCAGAGCATGTTGCGCGTTTCCATCGCGACTGCGGCCAGCCCGCACGCAAAGCTCGACGCCAGCAGCAACGCGGTCTCGACCGCCACGTTCGGGATGTTGAAGAGGTCGCGTCCCGTCGGGCCGCCGGCGAACGCCCCCCGCAGCACCGCATGCGCCGCGAAGAACGTGGAGAACATCACGATGTCGCTGAGTAGGAAGATCCAGAACCCGTAGCCGACGACGATGCGCTTCGGCGCGGGACCGGTCTCGTGACGGCGGGGCGGCTCCGAGCGTCCGCCGCCCATCCGCCCGACCCGATACGGATCGATGCCGGCAGGCGGCAGACCGAGGATCGTTGTGCTCATGCCGGCTCACTCACTTGCGCGCGCGCATCCAGCCAGGCCTGTCGCGCGAGGCGTCGCTCGCGATCGATCGCGGCGACCTCGGCGGCCGGAATCTCGAACTCCTCGACGTTACGCCAAGCAAACACCACGAAGGTGACGTACGCGGCCACCAGCCCCACAATCACCAGCCACCAGATGTGCCAGATCAGCGCGAAGCCGGTGAACGTGCAAAAGACGGCGGTGATGAACCCGACCGGACTGTTCCGCGGCATCTCGATCGCCCGGTAGTCCGGCTCGTCGGGGAGTTGCTGGGTCTCGATCGCGCGGCCCTTGATCTGCCAGTACGGCTCCTCGCCCCGCACGTCCGGCAGCACGGCGTAATTGAACGCGGGCGGTGGCGACGAGGTCGACCATTCAAGCGACCGGCCATCCCAGGCGTCGCCCGTCTCATCGCGCAACTCGTGTCGCATGCGGATGCTCACCACAAGCTGCGTTATCTGGCACACCATGCCGCAGAACATCACGATGATCCCGAAAGCGGCGATGAGGATCCACGGTCGCCATTCCGCCACGTCGTAGTGCTGCATCCGCCGGGTCATGCCCATCAGGCCGACGACATAGAGTGGGATAAAGACGATGTAGAACCCGGAGATGGAGAACCAGAAAGCCCGCTTGCCCCACGTCTCGTCGAGCCGGAAGCCGAACGCCTTGGGGAACCAGTAGGTCAGGCCCGCGAACCCCGCGAACAGCACGCCGCCGATGATGACGTTGTGGAAATGCGCGACGAGGAAGAGGCTGTTGTGCAGCATGAAATCGGCAGGCGGAACGGCGAGCAGCACGCCGGTCATGCCGCCGATGATGAAGGTGACGATGAAGCCGACCGACCAGAGCATCGGCGTCGCATAGCGCACGCGCCCGCCATACATCGTGAAGATCCAGTTGTACATCTTCACCCCCGTGGGGACCGCGATGATGCTCGTCGAGATGCCGAAGACGGCATTCACGTCCCCGCCCGCGCCCATGGTGAAGAAGTGGTGCAGCCACACCGTGAACGACACGATGCAGATGGCCATCGTCGCGATCACCATCGAGCGGTAGCCGAACAGCGGCTTGCCGGAGAATGTCGAAATCACCTCGGAGAATACGCCGAACGCAGGCAGGACGAGGATATAGACCTCCGGATGTCCCCAGGCCCAGATCAGGTTCATGAACATCATCATGTTCCCGCCGCCGGTGTCCGTGAAGAAATGGAACCCGAGATAGCGGTCGAGTGCGACCATCGCGAGGGTCGCGGTCAGCACCGGGAACGCGGCGACGATCAGCAGGCTCGAGGCGAGTGCGGTCCAGCAGAACACCGGCATCCGCAAATAGCCCATACCGGGAGCGCGGATCTTCAGGATCGTGGTGACGAAGTTGACCCCTGTCAGCAGCGTGCCCACGCCTGAGATCTGCAGCGCCCAGATATAGTAGTCGACGCCCACGCCCGGCGAGTATGTGAGCTCGGAGAGCGGCGGATACGGCAGCCAGCCGGTCTTGGCGAACTCGCCGATCACCAGCGAGAGATTGACGAGCAGCGCACCGGTCGCGGTCAGCCAGAAGCTCGTCGAGTTGAGCGTCGGGAAGGCCACGTCGCGCACGCCGAGCTGCAGCGGCACGGCGAAGTTCATCATCCCGATCACCAGCGGCATCGCGGCGAAGAAGATCATAATCGTGCCGTGCGCCGAGAAGATCTGATCGAAATGCTCCGCCGGCAGGTAGCCCTGCGAATGGAACGCGAAGGCCTGTTGCGAGCGCATCATGATCGCGTCGATGAAGCCGCGGACCAGCATCACCAGGGCCAGCAGCACGTACATCACGCCGATCCGCTTGTGATCGACGCTGGTGATCCATTCGTTCCAGAGATAGGGCAGGTGCCCCTTGACGATGATCCAGACGATCACGGCCAGCAGGGCGGCAAAGACGATCGCGCCCGCCAAGAGCGGGATCGGTTGGTCGAAGGGGATCGCCGCCCAGGTGAGCTTGCCTAGCATCTCACTTCTCCGAAGTCGATCGCACCGCGGGGGCCGAGCCGTCGCTCGGTCCCGGGCCGGGTGGAACCAGCTGCATGATGATCGCGTGGAACAGGGCGGGATCGATCTCGCGATAGGTGAACGGCCGGACGTTCTCGCTCTGCCGCTCGAGCGTTTCATATCCGGCGCGGTCCAGGCTCGGCCCGTTCTGCTTCGTGCTGTTCACCCAGTTGGCGAAATCACTGTCCGATACGGCGCGCAACGTGAAGTTCATGCCGGCGAAGCCGTCGCCGCTGAACATCGTCGAGCGGCCGTCGTAATCGCCGGGCTTGTCGGCCTGCAAATACAGCTGCGTCTGCATGCCGTTCATCGTGTAGATCATGCTGCCGAGCTGGGGGACGAAGAACGCGTTCATCACGCTCGCCGAGGTCAATGAGAAATGCACCGGCTTGCCGGCCGGAACGACCGCTTCGTTTACGCTCGCGATGCCCTGTTCGGGGTAGATGAACAGCCACTTCCAGTCGAGCGAGACGACCTGCACCTCGGTCGGTTTCGCGCTGGACGCCAGCGGCTGGTAGGGATCGAGCTGATGCGCCCCGATCCAGATGACGCCGCCGAGCAGGATGATCACCATGATCGGGATCGACCAGACGATCATCTCGATCTGCCCGGAGAAGACGAAGTTAGGCAGGTAGCGTGCCTTCGGGTTCGACGCGCGGAACCACCAGGCGATGACGACGGCCCCGATGAGCGTCGGCACGACGATCGCTAGCATGATCGCGAGCGAGCCGTAGAGGATCTGCAGGTTGGCGCTGCCGATCGGTCCCTTCGGGTCGAGCACGCCGCCGCAGCCCGCGAGCGGCAACAATACGCTCGCGGCAGTCGCGATGCGAAGCGTCCGGCGTCTGCCCTGTTCCATTCGTAACAGTCCCGTCGCTAAGCGTCTCACGTGCTCGGCCTCTAATGGGCGACCCGGATGTTGCTTATCACGACCGAGAGACCGCCGCTCCCTTGAAATTGCGGCGTCCGATTGCACGCCCGCCACGATCCCGCCCATCCTCGATCACCCGTTCCGCCGGAGCACCGCATTGGCCGCCACTATCGTGTTCATCGCCCGCCGCATTGTCACGCTCAATCCATCCATCCCCTGCGCGACCCATGTCGCCGTCCGCGACGGACGAATCCTCGGCGTCGGCGGACCCGAGGTCCGCGATGCGTTCGGCCCAGCGAGCGTCGACGACCGTTTCGCCGCCCGCGTCCTTCTCCCCGGCTTCGTCGAGGGCCACGGTCACGCCGGTGCGGGGCAGATCTGGGCGCGGCCCTATGTCGGGTTCTTCGACCGTACCGATCCGGACGGACAGGTCTGGTGTGGGATCAAGAGCATCCCCGAACTCGTCGGCCGGCTCAAGGAGCTGCAGGCGAAGCTGCCCGACGCGGATGCCCCGCTCCTCGCCTGGGGCTTCGACCCGATCTACTTCGGCGGCCCGCGCCTCGGCCGGGCCGATCTCGACAGCGTCTCCGCGACCCGTCCGGTCATCGTCGGCCACATCTCCGGCCACATCATCAACGTCAACACGCCGGTGCTCGACGCCGCCGGCTTCTCGCGCGACAGCAATCTCGACGGGCTGCTGCGCGACGCGGGCGGCGATCTCACGGGCGAACTGCTCGGCCCCGCGGTGATGAACCGCGCCGCCCGCGTCGTGCCGACCTGGCGCGACCTGCGCGCCTATGACGTGCCCGGCCTACGCGCCTTTGCCAGCATGGCCCGCCGTGTCGGCGTCACGACAAGCACCGACCTCGTCAACCCGCTCACCCCGGATGGCGAAGCGGCGCTGCGCGCGGCGACCGGCGCGGACGACTATCCGCTCCGCCTCGTGCCCGCGCTCTCGCAACGCGAGTACGCAACGGAGGCCGGCGTCGCGCGGCTCCAGGCGCTCCGCGGCACGAGCACGGACAAACTGCGTTTCGGATTGGTGAAACTCGTTCTCGACGGCTCGATCCAGGGCTTTTCCGCCCGCCTGCGCTGGCCCGGCTATCACAATGGCGCTCCGAACGGCCTGTTCTACATCGCGCCCGACGAGCTGGAGGGAATCCTCGGCGCCTACCATCGCGGCGGGGCCGTCATCCACGTCCACACCAACGGCGACGAAGCGAGCGAGCTCGCGATCGAGACGTTCGAGCGCGTGCTCGCCGCCCATCCACGCCCCGACCACCGCCACACCCTGCAGCACGGCCAGATGATCGATGCCCCACTGTTCCGCCGCATGAGGGTGCTGGGAATGTGCGCCAATCTCTTCGCCAACCACGTCTACTATTGGGGCGACCAGCACGCCGCGGTCACGATGGGTCCATCGCGCGCGCAACGCCTCGACGCCTGCGGCACGGCGCTGCGCGAGGGTGTTCCGCTCGCCATCCATTCAGACGCCCCGGTCACGCCGCTCGCACCGCTGTTCACCGCTCAATGCGCCGCCGCCCGCCGCACCCCGTCCGGCGCGCTGCTCGGCGCGGACGAGCGGATCTCGGTCGCCGACGCGATCCGCGCGATCACGCTCGGGCCGGCGTACACGCTGAAGCTCGATAACCTGGTCGGCAGCATCGACGTGGGCAAGTTCGCCGACTTCGCAGTGCTGGAGACGGACCCGCATGAGGTGGCCGCGGAGGAACTCGCCGATATTCCGGTGCACGGTACCATCCTCGGCGGCCGCGCGACCGCGTGACCCCGCTCACCGTGATCGGCGGCTTCCTCGGCGCCGGCAAGACCACCCTGCTGAACCACCTGCTCGCCACCGCGCGCCGCCGCTGGGGCGTGCTCGTCAACGATTTCGGCGCCATCAACATCGACGCGGCCCTCATCGCCCGCGGCGACGGCGCGATGGTGGAGCTCGCCAACGGCTGCATCTGCTGCAGTCTCGGCGAGGATCTCGGGGAGGGCCTGCACCGACTCACCGCCCGTCCCAATCCGCCCGAGCACGTCGTCGTCGAGGCAAGCGGCGTCTCCGACCCCTGGCGCATCGCTGAACTCGCCCTCATTGAGCCCGGCTTCGACCTCCAGCCGCTCGCGGTCGTCGCCGATTGCGCAGCCCTCCCCGCCCAGCTCGCGGACCGCTGGACCGGCGACACCGTCCGCCGCCAGATCGCCGCGGGCGAGATCTTCTTTCTGACCCGCACCGACCTCGCCGATCCCGCGCCGGCAGCGCGCGCAATCGCGGGCATCCGCCCGGACGCGCCGGTCGTCGCCGCACCGCATGGCGTGATCGACGAGGCCCTGCTCGCCTTCGCCCCGCCACCACGCCCCGCGCCCCGCCGCCTGCATGCCGATGCGCCGCATCCGTTCCGGACGGTGTCGATTCCTGCCGAACGCCCCTACGACCGCGACCGCCTCCGCGCGCTGCTCGGCGATCTCCCGCCGTCCGTCCTGCGCGTCAAAGGCGCCTGCGCGCTCGACACCGAGGAAGACTGCTACCTCCTGCAATTCGCCGCGCAGCGCTGGGCGTTCTCGCGGCTGCGATCCGGCGCGGTGCCGCGCACGCTCGTCGCCATCGGGACGCCCGACATGCCCCCGGCACAGGATTTGCTCGAACGCTTCGACGAAGCTCTGGTACGTTGACGACTTCGCGGAAGAGCATCGGGAGACGAACGGATGACCGCCACGATCAACCGCCGCACGCTCCTCGCCGCCACCGGCGCCGCACTGCTGCCCGCCGCCGCCCGCGCGCAGGTGCAGACGGAGAAGCGCGGCGGCACGCTCGTCATGCTCGCCTCGACCACGCGGCACGTGAACCCCGCCATCCAGTCCGGCACGCCCGCCGGCATCCCCGGCACGCAGATCTTTGCGAGCCCGCTGCGCTTCGACGACAAATGGCAGCCGCAGCCCTATCTCGCCGAACGCTGGGAGCTCGCGCCCGGCGGCCGCGCGCTCACCCTGCATCTCGTCCCCGGCGCGTTGTTCCATGACGGCACGCCGGTCACCAGCGAAGACGTCGCCTTCACCATCGCCGTCATCCAGAAAAACCATCCATTCAAGACGATGCTCGAGCCCGTCGAGGGCGTCGACACCCCGGATGCACAGACCGCGATCATCCGCATGTCGCATCCGCATCCCGCCATCATGCTCGCGATGTCGCCCGCGCTCTGCCCGATCCTGCCGAAGCACGTCTACGGCGACGGCCGCGACATCATGACGCATCCCGCGAACACCGCGCCGGTCGGCGCCGGACCGTATCGCCTCACCGAATTCCGCCCGGGCGAGGCGATCTTCCTTGAACGCAACGAGAGGTTCTTCCGTCCGGGCCGCCCCTATATCGACCGCATCGTCATGCGGATGATCCCGGACAACCAGACCGCGCTGCTCGCGCTCGAGCAGAATGAGCTCGCCTATTCCCTGCTCGGCGCCGTCCGCGACGAGGAGCGCATCGCCAAGCAGCCGAACCTGCAAGTCACCGACCGCGGATTCGAGGGGATCGGCGCGCTCAGCTGGCTCGCGTTCAACTGCGCGAAGAAGCCGCTCGACGACACGCGCGTGCGCCAGGCGATCGCCTATCTCGCCGACCGCCCGCGCATGGTCCGCGTGCTCGAAGCGGGCAAGGTGCCGGTCGCGCTGACGCCGCTGCATCCCGGCTCGCCATTCTACACCACCGAAGTCAACCACTTCGATTTCGATGCGGCGAAAGCGAACGCGCTGCTCGACGACGCCGGGGCCAAGCGCGGCGCGGACGGCAACCGCTTCAAGCTGACCATCGATTCCGCGCCGGGTCCGGTCGAGGTCACCACCGGCATCGGCGAATATCTGCGCGGCCAGTTGCGCCGCGCCGGGATCGAGCTGGAGCTGCGCGCGTCCCCGGATTTCCCGACCTGGGCGCAGCGCGTCTCCAACTTCGATTTCGACCTGACGATCGACACCGTGTTCAATTGGGGCGACCCGGTGATCGGCGTGCATCGCACGTATCTCACGCGCAACATCCGCAAGGGCGTGATCTGGTCGAACACGCAGAGCTACTCCAATCCGAAAGTCGACGCCCTGCTCGACGCCGCCGCCAGCGAGCCCGACACCGCGAAGCGCTCGGCGCTGTACAAGGAGTTCCAGCAGATCGTCGTCGACGACGTGCCGATCCTGTTCCTCCATCCGTTCCCGTACGCGCAGGCCGCGGCCAAGGGGCTGCGCGATCTGCCGACGACGATCTGGGGTCCGATGTCGCCCTACGACGAGCTCTACTGGGACGCCGCCGACCGCAAGTGACGGCGCTCGCCTGGCTCGTCCGCCGGCTCGCGCACGCGGCCGGGCTGATCTTCGCGGTGCTGGTGCTGAACTTCGTGCTCGTGCATCTCGCCCCCGGCGATCCGGCCGACGTCATCGCGGGTGAAGCGGGGGGCACCTCGCCGCAGATCCTCGCCGCGATCCGCGCCCGCTACGGCCTCGACCGCTCCCTGCCCGAACAGCTCGCCGCCTATATCGGCCGCGTCCTCCGGGGCGATCTCGGCTACTCCTATTACTTCGACCGCCCGGTCGCCGCGCTGGTGCTCGGCCGCATGGGCGCGACAGCCCTGCTCGTCACCTCCGCGATCTCGCTCGCGCTGCTGCTCGGAACCTGGCTCGGCATCCGCGCCGCGCGCCGTCCGAACGGGATCGAGACCCATCTCGTCGCCGTGTTCTCGATCGCGGGATTCGCCGCGCCCGTGTTCTGGTCCGGCCTGATGCTGCTGTTGCTGTTCGCGAGCACCTTCCCGCTCTTCCCTGTCAGCGGCATGGACGACCCGAGCCGTCCGCCCATCGGTTTCGCCCATGCGCTCGACGTCGCGCACCATCTCGTGCTGCCGACGGTCACGCTCGCGCTCGTGTATCTCGCGCAATACAGCCGCCAGGCGCGCGCCAGCATGCTCGCGGCTCTCGGCGCGGACTACGTCCGCACCGCCCGCGCGAAGGGCCTCGGCGAGCGCCGGGTCGTCTATCGGCACGCGTTGCGGAACGCGCTGATCCCCGTCATCACCATCGCCGGCCTGCAATTCGGCCAGGTGCTCGCCGGTGCCGTGCTGGTGGAGACGGTGTTCGGCTGGCCCGGCCTCGGCCGCCTCGCCTACGATTCCATCCTGCGCCGCGACAGCCCGACGCTGCTCGGCATCCTGCTTGGCTCGGCGGTCATGGTGATCGCGGCGAACCTGATCGCGGACGCCGCCTACCGCTTCGCCGACCCGCGTCTGCGCGGCGCGGCGTAGTCAAGCCGCCGCCAGATCGAACCTCTCGTCCGCTGCCTGACTTGGCGTCAGGCTCGCCGGCCCGCCGAGGATTTTCCGCCCCGCCATGTGATCGGCCGGCCTGTTGATCGACTCGATGCCGAGCAGGCGCTCGCCGCGGAAGCAGAACACGGAGAACGCGCCGGCCGGGTCGCCACGCAACACGGCGTGATCATGATCGGTGGTCAGCCCGACGATCTGGAGCTTCAGCGGCCCCTGGTCGCTCCAGAACCACGGGACCGCGGTATACGCCTCCGGGCGCCCGGCGATCCGATTCGCGACGCAGCGGCCCTGGTCGGTCGCGTTCTGCACGCTCTCCAGCCGTACGACGCCGCCCGCGAACGGGCTCGGGAACGCCGCGCAGTCGCCGATCGCGGAGACCGCGGGATCGGCGGTGCGCAGGTGGTCGTCGACCAGGATGCCGTTCTCGGTGGCGAGCCCGGCGTCCCGCGCGAGCTCCACGTTCGGCAACACGCCGATCCCGACGATGACGAGATCGGCGGCCAGCACTTCGCCCGCGCTCGTCTCGACCGCGGTGACCCGCCCCGCCTCGCCGCGGAAGCCCCGGGCGCTCACGCCGGTGCGCAAATCCGCGCCCCACGCGCGGTGCGCCGCCGCCATCGCGTCGGAAATATGCCCGGAGACGGCGCGGGCGAGCGGACGCGGCGCCATCTCGAGGATGGTGACGCGCGCGCCGTGCTTCTCAGCGACGACCGCGGCCTCGAGGCCGATGAAGCCGGCCCCGACGATCACCACGTTCCGCGCCTCCGCAAGCGCCGCGCGCAAGGCCGCCGCCTCGTCGCGCGTGCGAAGCGCGATCACGCCGTCCAGCTCGCAGCCCGGGATCGGCAAGACGCGGTGTCGCGCCCCGGTCGCAAGCACCAGATGGTCGTAGGCGATTGTCCGGCCGTCGCTCAGCGTGAGGCGCCTCTCCGCGCGCGCGATTGCGGTGGCGCGCACGCCATCGATCAGCTCGACATTCGCCTTCTGATAGAACGCCGCCGGCCGCAGCCGCAGGCCGTCCTCCGCCATCGCGCCGGTCAGGAACTCCTTCGACAGCGGCGGACGATGATAGGGCAGCCCCGTCTCCTCGCCGATCAGCACCACGCGGCCGGGGAACTTCGCCTGCCGCAGCGATGCCGCGACCTGGAAGCCGGCATGGCTCGCTCCCACGACGACGACGACGCTCATGATCCCCTCACGCGGAGCACGCGATTGCGGAAGAACCGTCGATGAAACCTGGAACCATGGGAATCACGCGACACTTGGCATCGACGGGCTCGCGGCAGAACATCGCCCTCAGGACAGGGAAAGCCGGCATCAATGATGAAACGACCGCACGGGTTGCATGCGCTGATCATGCTGCTCCTGACCGCAGCGCCCCTGCAAGCCGGCGCTGCACGTCTCGCCATAACCGATGCGTGGCCTGCCGCCGAGTCCGTGCGCGGAGTGCAAGTCGAGGACGTGAGATTCCCGACGATCAGCCCCTTCGTCCCTGTCGACATGCGCAACGGTTCCGAGATCGAGGACACGACGGGCGTTGCGCAGCTCTTCCTCCCGCCGAACGCGCCGCACGACCACTCGGTGCCCGCGGTCGTGCTGCTCCACGGCGCCGCCGGTCTCGTGCGCGAACGCGGAGAGCGCTACGGCTACGAGCTCGCCAGCATGGGCGTGGCCGTCATGGTCGTGGACACGTTCGGCGCGCGCACCGACAAGGGGACCAGCTTCACCGACCGGCTGCTCAACATCACCGAAACGATGATGATGGCCGACGCCTACGCAGCGCTGCATTACCTCGCGGCGCGGCCGGAGATCGATGCGCACAAGGTCGTGCTCACGGGCTTCTCGTATGGCGGCATGACCACGATGTATGCGCTGTACGACCAGATGGCGCGACTGTTCTCGCCGGACGGACTCCGGTTTGCGGGACACGTCTCGTTCTACGGGCCCTGCATCACGCGTTTCGCGGACAGCCGAACGACCGGCGCTCCCCTGCTGATGCTTTACGGCGAGGACGACGAACTGATCGACAAGGGCCGTTGCGCGCAGATCGCGGACGACCTGCGGCGCGGCGGCAGCGCGGTCACGGTCATCGGCTATCCCGGCGCGGTGCATCAATGGGACGGCGCGATGAACCGGCGCCTGATCGGCCGCAACCTCGCCGGCTGCGACTTCACAGTCGAGCGGGACAGCGAGATCCGCGACAACGATTCCGGCATGGTGATGAGCGGGCCATTCATGCGCAAGCTGATCCTGCTGTTCTGCGTCTCCAGCCGCCCCTACCCGATCGGCCGCGACGATGCGGTGCGCGCCGAATCCAACCGCGATTACGCGCGGTTCCTTCGGCACGTGTTCCAGGGGGCGCCGTAGCAGCGCGCCTCACGAGCCCCGCTCACGCCGAGCGCAGCGCCCGATACTCCCGCCGGACGATCTCCATCAGCTCCGGCACGGACGTCTCGCCCGCCGCCTTCTCGTACGTCACCGTGCCGCGCTGCATCAGCATGATGCGATCGGCGATGTCGAGGGTCTGCGCGTAGTTGTGCATGATCATGATGATCGAGAGATTGCCGCGCGCCTTGAGCCGCAGAATAAGATCGATGATCAGCGCACTCTCCCGCGCGCCCATCGCCGCCAGCGGCTCGTCGAGCAAGAGGATCCGCGCGTCCGAGCTGACCGCGCGCGCCACAGCGATCGCCTGCCGCTGGCCGCCGGAGAGGCGCTCGACCTCGACATCCACCGAGGGGATGTTCACGCCGATGTCGTCGAGCACCTCGCGGGCGCGGTGGCGCATCGAGCCGTTGTTCAGCATCCGGGGCGGGAAGCGGCGCAGGCGCTCGCGGTTGAGGAACATATTGTGGTAGACGCTGAGGCCGTTGACGAGTGCGAGGTCCTGATACACGCACTCGATGCCGAGCGCGCGGGCGTGATCGACTGAACGCAGCTCCACCTCGTCGCCAAAGACGAACAGCCGGCCGCTGGTCTGCGGCTGGAACCCGGTGAGGATCTTCATCAGCGTCGACTTGCCGGCGCCGTTGTCGCCGAGAATGCCGAGGATCTCGCCGGATTTCACATGCATCGACACGCCGGCAAGCGCGGTCAACGGGCCGAAGCGCTTGACGATCTCCTCCGCGCGGAGAGCGTCCGCGTTCATCGCCGCGCCCCTGCGCCGCGCAGGCGGCCGAGATGGATATTGGAGACCATCGCGACGAGGATCGCGGCGCCGATGATCATGTCGAAGGTGAAGGCGTTGATGCCCTGCAGCGTGAACCCGTCACGCAGCACGCCGAGCACGATGGCGCCGATCAGGCCGCCGACGATCGTGCCCGATCCGCCTGCGAGCGGCGTGCCGCCAATCACGCCCGCGGCGACGGCGAGGAACATGATATTGGTGCCGCCGGCCAGCGGATCGGTCGAGCCGATGCGGAAGGCTTCGAGAATGCCGGTGAAGCCGCCGAGTACGCTGGTCAGAACGAAATTGCCGACCTTGATCCGGTTCACATGGATGCCGGCCTCCGCCGCGCCGGTCAGATTGCCGCCCGTGGCGATCGTGTGCAGGCCCCAGCGCGTCTGGCGCAGCGCGGTGTGCATGATCGCGACGATGAGGAAGGCCCACAGGATTTCCGAGTAGCCCCAGGCGCCCATCACATCGGCGAAGGCTTCCGACCCGCCGGTCTGCACCGGCGAGCCGTGCGAGATCGTCAGGGTGAAGCCGTTGATCAGGAACAGCGTCCCGAGCGTGGTGACGAAGGACGGTACGCTCAGCATCACCGTGATCAGCCCGTTGAGCAGGCCGATGAGCGCGCAGGCAAGCAGCGCCAGGATGATCGCCAGCACCAGCGGCACGCCGGCGGTGTTGGCGAAATGCATGATGAACGGCGCCAGCGCGAACACCTGCCCGACCGAGAGGTCGATCTCGCCGCAGATCAGCAGCATGATCTCGCCGCACGCGATGATCGCGGAGGCAGCGATGAACTGCGACAGCGTCTCGAGATTCGCCTTGCTGAGGAAATTCTCGTTGACCGACTGGAAGTAGATGACGAGCAGGATTGCGACGACGACGATGCTCGCCTCGCGGATGCGCAGGAACGCGTCGACCGCCGAGCCGACGCGGGACGGCCCTCCGGCCGCCCCGCTTCCGGTCGCGCTGCTCAAATCGCGATCGGTCCGCTGCGCGGGATGACTTTCGCCGCTTCCGAATTGCCCTCATAGCGAGACTGCGTCGAGAGATACGGATCGATGCTCTCCTTGGTCACGAATTTCAGGCCGGTATTGATCTCCGCCGGGCCGCTCAAGCCGCCCGAGGCGAGGAAGACGAACATCTCCATCGCCGTATAGAACCCCTGGAGATAGGGCTGCTGGTCGATGGTGAAGTCGAGGAAGCCGTCCTTGATGTTCTGCTCGGTGCGCGGCAGCAGGTCGAAGCCGCCGCCCTTGATGCCCTTGGACGGCAGGTTCTGGTCGCGCATCACTTCGGACACGCCCTGCGTGCTGCCGGCATCGACGGCGAACATGCCTTTTACGTCCTGATGACCGATGTAGTACGCCTTGATCACCGACAGCTCCTGATCGACCGTCGGCCCGGTCGCGATCACGTCGATGGTGATCGGCTTGCCGGATTTCTTGATCGCGTCCTGCGCGCCGTCGATGCGCGGTTGGATGTTGAGCTGTCCCGGCGTCGCGATGAACAGCGCGACCTTGCCGCTCGGCACCAGACCGGCGATGCGCTCGCCCATCGCGACGCCCGCCAGATAGAGATCCTGCCCGATATAGGCGAGGCGTCCGGCCTTCGGCGCATCGGCGTTGTAGGCGAAGACCGGAATCCCCGCTTCCATGGCGCGCTGGATCGGCCGGTTGAACGCGACCGGATCGACGAGGCAGACCGCGATCGCATCCGCCTTGCCGGCAATCGCAGCGTTCATCGCGTTCACCATCTCGGCGGCGTTGCTGGTCTGCGATCCCGTCCACTGGAAATCGCAGCCGAGCAGGGCGCAGGCGTCCTGGATGCCGTACTGCGTCGGCCCGAAGAACGGGTTGGTCGTCACGTGATTGACGAACACGAACCGCCACTTCGGATGCTGCGGCATCTCCGCGCGCGCCTGCCGTATCCCGGCCCCGAGCACCGCCATCGCGGTGCCGAGCGCGGCGCCGCCCATCAGCGCGCGTCGCGCGAAGCCATCCGTGTCTTGTTCGGACATTGTATCCTCCGGTGCGTTGGCGTCCCCGCGCCCAGCGGTACGGTTCGTGCCCGGACGGTGTCAAGGCGGAACTCCGTGGGCGGGATGGATTTGGCTGTGACACCGCGCGCTAGTCATCACCGCTGGCGTCACTTCTTGCCGGCGAGCTAGCAGTTGAAATCAGACAGTCGAGTCCAAGGCGTAGGGCGGGTCTCGACCCGCCCTACGCCCGACGCGCCGCGAAGGAGAGAACCCGGGTTCGCTCCGTCAGATTCTATCCCCTCGCAGAATGTTGGAAGTATCCGTCGAGCCACATAACTTCAGTCTAGCACCTCGTCGGCGCCGCTGATCAGTAACGGCGGGACGATGACGCCCAGGGCGCTGGCTGCCTTCAAGTTGACGAACAGTTCGACTTTCGTGACCAGCTGGACCGGAAGATCAGAAGGCTTCCGGCCACTGAGAATCCGTCCCACATAAATACCAGCGCGACGATGCGACTGCGAAAAATCGCCTCCGTAACTCATGAGGCCGCCTGCAATCGCGAAATCGCGACTTTGCGTGATCGCAGGTATGGCATGCCGAATAGCCAGCGCAGCAAGCTGCTCACTGCGGAATGCAAAGTAAGGGTCGGAGGTGAACACGAGACCGCTCGCCCGCAACTGAGGTAGAGCTGCGAATACGGTGTCGAACTCTTGTTCGGTGCTGGCGTCCAGAACATGAAGTCGCACCCCGAGGGTCTCCGCCGCCTCATGGAGATTTTTCAATTGTGAACTGGCGGTCGGGCTGGTTGGGTTGACGGCAACGGCGAATGCGGCAGCGGTTGGGAGCAACTCCTGCATGAACTCCAGCCGCTTAGGCGAGACTTCCACGCTCAAGCTCGATGCCCCTGTGAGATTACCCCCTGGCCGCGACAAGCTATCCACCACTCCAAGTGCGACGGGGTCGCCACCCATCTCAAAGACAATCGTGGTCGTCGCAGTCGCCGACTTCGCCGCAAGCGCGACAGGAGCGCCACCGGGCGCGGCTATCACGGCGACGTTCCGACTGGCCAAATCTGCCGCGAGCGCAGGCAATCGATTGTACTGGCCTTCCGCCCATCGATATTCGATCGCGACATTGCGACCGTCCACGTATCCGCTTTCGGCTAGACCTTCGCGGAAAGCCTTGAGGCGACTCGCAAAGCGCGCCGGTGACTCAGGGCAAAGATATCCTACGACCGGCATCGCCGGTGGTTGCGCACGCGACGGGCGCGTGCATACCGCCGCACCGCCGAGCAACGTCAGGACGTCGCGCCGCCTCACTCGTCGAGCGTCCCGGCGTGGGAAAAGGCTTGAAACGCGGGGCAGGTCCTGATTCCAACCGCCATTTTCTGGTCACCACCCTGGACTGACCACCTGGCGGGATCTTAGCCCGCAATGCCTACGTCACGAAACTGATTTGACCGATCCCGAATGGGCCGTGATCGAGCTGCTCATGTCCAGACCTGTGCGCAGGGAATGTTCTCGTCATAGAACGGATCTAATCGGCAATGGGGTTTGGCGTCCCCACTGATCGCGAGACACGCCCCGCCGGTCCGATTGAGGACCAGCATACGTAGTTTGCCGAGTTGCCCCAATCCGTTCGTTCGTCATATGTTCTGTTCATGGCCGCATGGTACTACCTTCTTCCGCCCTACCCACCCGACGCGATCGGTCGGTTCGCGTGGATCATGCGGGCGCTGCGCGACGCGGTCGCGGCGCGGCATCGTTTCATCCCGCAGGCTCTGCTGTTCCTGATCCATGCCCGTCTCGGCGGCATCGCCCAGCGCTTCGCCGCCACCGCCGCGAAGGTGCAGGCCGGCACGCTCCGTCCGCCACGCCCTCGCGCAACACCGCGGAAGCCGTCGGCCCGCCAGCCGTATGAGCGGCTGCCGCGTCGGTTCGGCTGGCTGGTGGCGCTGGTGCCGGGGGATGCGGTGGGATTCGGGCTCAACCTGGTGCAATTGCTGGGCGAGCCGGAGATGCAGGCGCTGCTGAAGGCGGCGCCGCAGCTCTCTCGGATCCTGCGGCCGCTGTGCCGGATGCTGGCCGCCCAACCGTCGCCCGACCTGCTGCCGCCGCCGCCGCCCCGCGTGCGCAAGCCGCGCCCGCGCCGCGCCCGACCCGTCCGGGACGGCGCGGACCACCCGCTCCCGACCTACCGCACGCGCGGCGGACAGCTCATGATGAAGCTGTCCGACAGCATCTCCGTCCCCGTGGTCGGTTCAAAAAATCGGACCTGAGCGCCCTTCGCCTCTTCACGCCCAATTCATTACGAATTAGCAACTACCGAGTGCCGACCGCCGATGGCACTAGCGGCACCGCCGCTTCCCGCTATCATCCGCCGGACCGTCCGGAGCCCAGCATG
>DATAPS010000258.1:0-9663 GCA_036265085.1 Acetobacteraceae bacterium
CCTGCGCGCCGTTGCGGGGCAGCTGCGCCAACTTCAGAGTCGCATCGAACCGGTCTTCCACCGGCAGCGTGCGGTCCATGACGATCGCCTTCAGCGCAGCGCGCTTCGCGCGGTCGCGCTTTGCCATCCTCTCGCGCATGGCGTTGCGGTTCACCGCAGACGTCTTGGCCATCTCTACTCTACCCTCCGGAACCTGCCGGCGCGTGCCGGCGGTTTTCCCAAATCGTGACGATAAATGCCGCTCAACTGGCGAACGGCAGGTCGAACTTCTTGAGCAGCGCCTTCGCTTCGGCGTCCGTCTTCGCCGTGGTGACGAATACGATGTCCATTCCGCGGATCGCGTCGACGCGGTCGTAGACGATCTCCGGGAAGATGATCTGCTCCCTTACGCCCATCGCGAAGTTCCCGCGCCCGTCAAATCCTTTGCCGGTGATGCCGCGAAAGTCGCGCACGCGCGGCAGCGCGATGGTGACGAGCCGGTCGAGGAACTCGTACATCCGCGCCTTGCGCAACGTGACCTTGCAACCGATCGCCAAGCCCTCGCGGATCTTGAAGCCGGCGATCGCCTTCTTCGCGATCGTCTTGACCGGCTTCTGGCCGCTGATGAGCGCCATCTCGGCTACCGCCGCGTCGAGTTTCTTCTGGTCGGCCGCCGCTTCGCCGACGCCCATGTTCAGCACGATCTTCTCGAGCTTAGGCACCTGCATCGGGTTCTTGTAGCCGAACTCCTGCCGCATGGCCGCGCGCACTTCCTCGAGGTAGCGCTTCTGCATCCGCGGCATTTCCTTCGGCGCGGCCGCGACTTCGGTCGCGGTCGAGACCGCCTGCAGCGCGTCGACGCGCGAGGTGCCGGCCTCCTGCTTCTTGGCGCCGCCGCGTTGCGCCTGCGCGCCCTTCGCGGCGCCGCCCTTCTGCGCGCCACCCTTTCCGCCTTTCTGGGCGCCGCCTTTCGCGCCGCCCTTGTTCTTGGTTCCGCTCATGTCTGCCTCAGCCCTCGACCACGTTACCGGTCGCCTTGGCGACGCGGACCTTGCGGCCGTCCTCTAGCACCCGGAAGCCGACGCGCGTCGGCTGGTCCGACTTCGGATCGATCAGCTTCAGGTTGGAAAGATGAATCGCCGCTTCCTGGTGCACCAGGCCACCCGGCTGCCCGAGCCCCTGCGGCTTGACGTGCCGGGTCGCGACCTTCACGCCCTGCACCAGCGCGCGCTGCTCCTTCGGTATCACGCGCAGCACCTCACCGCGGCGGCCGCGATCGGCCCCGCTGATGACCAGAACCGTATCGCCCTTGCGAATGCGCGCGGCCATCACAGCACCTCCGGCGCGAGCGAGATGATCTTCATGAACCGCTTCGCGCGCAGCTCGCGCACGACCGGGCCGAAGATGCGCGTGCCGATCGGCTCCTGCTGCTTGTTGATCAGCACCGCCGCGTTGCGATCGAAGCGGATCGCGCTGCCGTCCTGACGGCGCACCGGGAATGAGGTGCGCACGATGACCGCCTGGTGCACGTCGCCCTTCTTCACCTTGCCGCGGGGGATCGCGTCCTTGACCGATACGACGATGACGTCGCCGACCGACGCGGTCTTGCGCTTCGAGCCGCCGAGCACCTTGATGCACTGAACCGAGCGCGCACCGGAATTGTCGGCGACGTCGAGATTGGTCTCGACAGAGATCATTTATGCCTCCTCACGCTTCCGCTTGGGCGGTCGCGGCGGGTTCGCCGGCGGCTGCGGCCTCGCCCATCGGCGTGCCGTTGCGTTCGATCACCGTCCATGTCTTGCGCTTACTGATCGGACGGCACTCCTCGATGCGCACCGTGTCGCCGACGTGGCAGATATTCGCCTCGTCATGCGCCGCGTACTTCTTCGAGCGCCGAATAAACTTCTTGTACAGCGGGTGCATGACGCGACGGGCGACAAGGACCGTCACGGTCTTGTCCATCTTGTCGCTGGTCACACGGCCCGTCAGGACGCGCCTCGGCATCGCCCTTCCTCCTTACGACGTCGCGGCGGAGCGAGACTTCTCCGCCAGAATGGTTTTCACGCGCGCGATGTCGCGGCGCACTTCGCGCTGCCGGCCGCTGGCCTCGAGCTGCCCGGTCGCGCGCTGGAAACGCAGGTTGAACTGCTCGCGGCGCAGATCGACCAGGGACGCCGCCAATTCATCGGTGGTCTTTGCCCGCACGTCGGCAGGCTTCGTCGCCTTCGCCATGATCAGGCGTCCCCGATGCGGGTGATGAACTTGGTCCTGATCGGCAGCTTCGCGGCGCCGAGCGTCAGCGCCTCGCGCGCCAGCTCGGGCGCGACACCGTCGATCTCGAACATGATGCGGCCGGGATGCACGCGGCAGACCCAATATTCCGGGCTGCCCTTGCCCGAGCCCATACGCACTTCGGCGGGCTTGGTCGAGACCGGTACGTCCGGGAAGATCCGGATCCAGACGCGCCCGGCGCGCTTCATCGCACGCGTGATCGCCCGCCGGGCGGACTCGATCTGCCGCGCCGTGACGCGCTCCGGCTCCAGCGCCTTCAGCCCGTAGGTGCCGAAGTTCAGCGACGTGCCGCCTTTTGCGACGCCGTGGATGCGGCCCTTGTGAGCCTTGCGGTACTTGGTCCGCTTCGGAGAAAGCATGTCTCAGATATCCTTCAGCGCTGCGGGGCCTGTTCGGCCGCGCGGCGGTCCTGCGCCAGCGGGTCGTGCGCCAGGATCTCACCTTTGAAGACCCATACCTTCACGCCGCATGTGCCGTAGGTCGTCTTGGCGGTGGCGGTGCCATAGTCGATGTCCGCGCGCAGCGTGTGCAGCGGCACGCGGCCCTCGCGATACCACTCGACACGCGCGATCTCCGCGCCGCCGAGCCGGCCGCCGCAATTGATGCGGATGCCCTGCGCGCCGAGCCGCATCGCCGATTGCACCGCGCGCTTCATCGCACGGCGGAACGCGACGCGCCGCTCGAGCTGCTGGGCGATGTTCTCGGCAACGAGCTGCGCATCGATCTCGGGCTTGCGGATCTCCACGATGTTGAGGGCGACCTCGCCCTTCGCCATCCGGGTGAGCTCCTTGCGCAGGTTCTCGATATCCTGGCCCTTCTTGCCGATCACCACGCCCGGACGCGCAGCGTAGATCGTCACGCGCGGCTTCTTGGCCGGGCGCTCGATCACCACGCGCGAGACGCCCGCGCCGGAGAGCTTGCTGCGCAGGTAGCTTCGCAGCTTCAGGTCATCGTGCAGCAGGTTCGAATAATCGTCGCCAGCGAACCAGCGGCTTTCCCACGTCCGGTTGATGCCGAGGCGCAGGCCGATCGGATTAACTTTGTGACCCATGTTATGCGGCCTCCTGCGATCGCTCGGCGACGACGATCTTCAGGTGGCTGAACCACTTCTCGACGCGGGAGGACCGGCCTCTGCCGCGTGCGTGGAAGCGCTTCATCACCAAAGAGCGTCCGACCTCGGCCCGCGTCACGACGAGGCGGTCGACGTCGAGCTGGTGGTTGTTCTCGGCGTTCGCGATCGCGCTCTCGAGCGCCTTGCGAACGTCTTTCGCGATACGGCGCTTGCTGAACGTCAGCGTCGCCACCGCGTCCGCCGCGCCACGGTTGCGAATCAGGCCCGCGACCAGGTTCAGCTTGCGCGGCGAGACGCGGAGGTTGCTCAGGATCGCCTGCGCCTCGTTCTCTTCCAGCATGCGCGGATGCTTCGGCTTGCTCATCTCAGCCCCGCTTCGCCTTCTTGTCCGCCGAGTGGCCATGGAACGTGCGCGTCGGCGAAAACTCGCCGAACTTGTGCCCGACCATGTTCTCGGTCACCTGCACCGGCAGGAATTTGTGGCCGTTATAGACGCCGAAGGTGAGGCCCACGAACTGCGGCAGGATGGTCGACCGGCGCGACCAGATCTTGATGATCTCGTTCCGCCCTGTGCCGCGCGCGGCCTCGGCCTTGTTCAGCAGATACCCGTCGACGAACGGGCCTTTCCAGATGGAGCGAGCCATGGATCAGCCCTTCCCCTTGTTGCGGCGGCGGATGATCAGCCGGTCCGTGCGCTTGTTGCCACGAGTCTTGTAGCCCTTGGTCGGCTTGCCCCACGGGGTGACCGGATGGCGGCCGCCCGACGTCCGGCCCTCGCCGCCGCCATGCGGATGGTCGACCGGGTTCATCACGACGCCGCGGTTGTGCGGACGGCGCCCGAGCCAGCGGCTGCGCCCCGCCTTGCCGATCTGCTGGTTGGAGTTGTCGGCGTTCGACACCGCCCCGATCGAGGCCATGCACTCGCCGCGCACCATCCGCAGCTCGCCCGACATCAGCTTGATCTGCGCGTAGCCGGCATCCTTGCCGACGAGCTGCGCATACTGCCCGGCCGCGCGCGCAATCTTGGCCCCACCGAGCGGCTTGAGCTCGACATTGTGTACGATCGTGCCGACCGGGATTGCGGCGAGCGGCATCGCGTTGCCGGGCTTGATGTCGGCGCGCTGCGCGGCGACCACCATGTCGCCGACCCGCAGGCGCTGCGGTGCGATGATGTAGCTGAGCTCACCGTCCTGATACTTGATCAGCGCGATGAACGCGGTGCGGTTCGGATCGTATTCCAGGCGCTCGACCGTCGCGGGCACGTCGAACTTGCGCCGCTTGAAGTCGACGACGCGATAGGACTGCTTGTGTCCGCCGCCGCGAAAACGGCTCGTGGTGTGGCCGTGGTTGTTGCGCCCGCCGGAGGAGTGCTTCCCCTCCGTCAGCGTCTTGACCGGCTTGCCCTTGTACAGCTCGCCGCGCGCGATCAGGATCGTGCCGCGCAGGCTCGGCGTGACCGGGTTGAAATGCTTGAGTGCCATCGTCGTTCTTCTCAGCTCGCGATGCTGGTTGTGAAGTCGATCGACTGCCCGGCGGCGAGCCGGACATAGGCCTTCTTCACGTCCGAGCGCCGGCCTGGGCGGCCGCGGAAACGCTTGGTTTTGCCCTTCGCGATCAGCGTGCTCACGCCCTCGACGCGGACGTTGAACAAACCCTCGACCGCCGCCTTGATCTCCGGCTTCGTCGCCTCGAGAGAAACGCGAAAGCAGACGACGCCGTGCTCGTTCAGCATCGTCGCCTTCTCGGTGATCACCGGGCTGCGGATGATCGTGAACATCGCCTCGCGCGACAGCTTCGGCACGCGCTTGGCGACCTTCGCTTCGGTAGTCTGCTCGCTCACGACGAATGCTCCTCGGTCTCGGCGGGTGCGGCAGGCGCTGCACGATCGCCGTCGAGCCGCGCCTTCAGCCCCGCGACGCCCGCGGTGGTGATCGCCAGCACGTCGTGCGCGATAATGTCGTAGACATTCGCGCCGACCGTCGGCAGCACGTCGATCCCGACGATGTTGCGCGCGGCGCGGGCAAATCCCTCATCCACCCGATGATCGACGACCAGCACGGAGCGCCAGCCCAGCGCCTTCAGCTTGCTGGCCAGCGTCTTGGTTTTGCCGTCACCGTTCACGCCGTCCAGCACGATCAGCTTGCCCTCGGCCTGCTTCTGCGACAGCGCAGAGATCAGGCCCAGGCGCCGCACCTTCTTCGGCAGGCTGTAGCCGTGATCGCGCACGACCGGGCCATGGACGACGCCGCCTTTGCGGAACTGCGGCGCACGCAGGCTGCCCTGGCGGGCGTTGCCGGTGCCCTTCTGCCTGTACGGCTTCTTCGTGGTGCCCTGCACCTCGCCCATGCCCTTCACCTTGTGCGTGCCGGCGCGGCGCTTCGAGCGCTGCCAGTGCACGACGCGCGCGATGATGTCGGCCCGCGGGGTCGCGGCGAAATACTCGTCCGGCAGGTCGGCGGTGCCGGCCGAGCCGTTGTCGAGCGTACGGATCTCGATCTGCATGTCAGGCCCCCTCGGCCGGAGCTTCGGGCGCCGCCGCCGCTGCTGTCCCGACCAGCGCGGCTGGATAAGGCGCCTCATCCGGCCGCGTCCGTTTCACCGCGTCGCGGATCAGTACGTAGCCGCCCGCCGCACCCGGGACCGCGCCGCGCACCATCACCAGACCGCGCGCCTCGTCGATCGCCGCGATCTGCAGGTTGAGCGTGGTCACGCGCTCGACCCCGAGATGCCCGGCCATCTTCTTGCCCTTGAACGTCTTGCCGGGATCCTGCCGATTGCCGGTCGAGCCCGGCGAACGGTGGCTGATCGACACGCCGTGCGAGGCCTCCAGGCCGGCGAAGTTCCAGCGCTTCATCACGCCCGCGAAGCTCTTTCCCTTCGACGTGCCGCACACGTCGACATGTTGGCCGACCACGAAATGCGCCGCCGACAGCGTCGCTCCCGGCTCGAGCAGCGCATCCGGCGCCACGCGGAACTCCTTCAGCTTCGCCTTCGGCTCCACCTTCGCCTTCGCGAAATGACCCTTGTTCGGCTGGCTGACGTTCTTCACCTTCGCGCGGCCCCAGCCGAGCTGGACTGCGGTGTAGCCGTCCTTCTCTTCCGTGCGCGCGGCCACGACCTGCACCGCGTCGAGGTGCAGCACGGTGACCGGGACATGAGTCCCGTCGTCTCTAAAGAGCCGGGTCATCCCCAGCTTCTTGGCAAGCAAACCCGTACGCATCGTCATCCCCCCAGAGGAACCCGGGCGACCCGGGTTCTTGGGCTAGAGGAAAAATTCGAGATCAGATCTTGATCTCGACGTCCACGCCTGCCGCGAGATCGAGCTTCATCAGCGCGTCCACCGTCTGCGGCGTCGGCTCGACAATGTCGAGCAGGCGGCGGTGGGTGCGGATCTCGAACTGCTCGCGGCTCTTCTTGTCGACATGCGGCGAGCGATTCACCGTGAACCGCTCGATATGAGTCGGTAGCGGGATCGGCCCACGCACCCGCGCGCCCGTGCGCTTCGCCGTGTTCACGATCTCCTTCGTGCTGTTGTCCAGCACGCGGTGATCGTACGCCTTCAGGCGAATGCGGATGTTCTGGTTGTCCATGACCTAATCGTCCGGCCCAGGGTCCGATCCCCTTTCCGTTACGCGTCGATCTTCGCGACGACGCCCGCACCCACGGTGCGGCCGCCCTCGCGGATGGCGAAGCGCAGCCCCTCGTCCATCGCAATCGGTGCTATCAGCGTGACGTCCATCGACACATTGTCGCCCGGCATCACCATCTCGGTGCCTTCCGGCAGCGTCACGATGCCAGTGACGTCGGTGGTGCGGAAGTAGAACTGCGGGCGGTAGTTGGTGAAGAATGGCGTGTGGCGGCCGCCCTCCTCCTTCGTGAGGATGTAGCTCTCGGCCTTGAACTTCGTGTGCGGAGTGATCGAGCCGGGCTTCGCGAGCACTTGGCCGCGCTCCACCTCCTCACGCTTCGTGCCGCGCAGCAGCGCGCCGATGTTGTCGCCCGCCTCGCCCTGGTCGAGCAGCTTGCGGAACATCTCGACGCCCGTGACGATCGTCTTTGTCGTCGGCTTGATGCCGACGATCTCGACTTCTTCGCCCACCTTGATCACGCCGCGCTCGATGCGTCCCGTCACCACGGTACCGCGGCCGGAGATCGAGAACACGTCTTCGATCGGCATCAGGAACGGCTTGTCCTTCGGCCGCTCGGGCTGCGGGATGTAGGCGTCGACCGCCTCCATGAGCTTCAACACCGACTGCTCGCCGATCTCGGGCTGCTTGTCCTCGAGTGCGCATGTGGCCGACCCGTGAATGATCGGGATGTCGTCGCCGGGAAACTGATAGCTCGACAGCAGCTCACGGACCTCGAGCTCGACCAGCTCGAGCAGGTCCGGATCCGCGATGTCGACCTTGTTGAGAAATACCACGAGCGCCGGGACCCCGACTTGGCGCGCGAGCAGGATGTGCTCGCGCGTCTGCGGCATCGGGCCGTCGGCCGCGGAGACAACAAGGATTGCGCCGTCCATCTGCGCTGCGCCCGTGATCATGTTCTTCACGTAGTCGGCGTGGCCGGGGCAATCGACGTGCGCGTAGTGGCGTTTCTTCGTCTCGTACTCGACATGCGCGGTCGAGATCGTGATGCCGCGGGCGCGCTCTTCGGGCGCCTTGTCGATCTGGTCATACGCGGTGAACGTCGCGCCGCCGCTCTTTGCCAGCACCTTCGTGATGGCAGCCGTCAGTGACGTCTTGCCGTGATCGACGTGCCCGATCGTGCCGATGTTGCAGTGCGGCTTGTTCCGCTCGAATTTCGCCTTCGCCATCGCTCTCTCCGTGCCCGAACGCCTATTGGGGTTGGGTTGTTACGCTCACCACCGGTAATGGCTGAAGGCCTTGTTGGCTTCCGCCATGCGGTGGGTGTCTTCACGCTTCTTCACCGCGCTGCCGCGGTTGTTCACCGCGTCCAGCAACTCGTTGCTTAGCCGGTCTTCCATCGTGTGCTCGCCGCGCTTGCGCGCCGCGTCGATGATCCAGCGGATCGCCAGGGCCTGCCGGCGCTCCGCCCGCACTTCCACCGGCACCTGATAGGTGGCGCCGCCGACTCGGCGGGAACGCACCTCCACGGCCGGCTTCACGTTATCCAGCGCCTCGTGAAACATCCGCACCGGGTCGGCCTGATTGCCGCCGCGGCGCTTCATCGTATCGAGCGCGCCATAGACGATGCCCTCGGCGGCCGACTTCTTGCCGTCGTACATCAGCGCGTTCATGAAACGGGTGATCACCACGTCGCCGAACTTCGCGTCCGGCAGGATCTCGCGCTTGACGGCGCGGCGGCGGCGGCTCATCGCCCAATCCTCATCACACGGGTCCTCACTTCGGCCGCTTCGCGCCGTACAGCGACCGGCGCTGGCGGCGCTTGGCGATGCCCTGGGTGTCGAGCACGCCGCGCAGGATGTGGTAGCGCACGCCGGGAAGGTCCTTCACGCGCCCGCCGCGGATCAGCACGACGCTGTGTTCCTGGAGGTTGTGGCCTTCGCCGGGGAGGTAGCTGACGACCTCGTAGCCGTTGGTCAGCCGCACCTTCGCCACCTTGCGGAGCGCCGAGTTCGGCTTCTTCGGAGTCGTCGTATAGACGCGCGTGCAGACGCCGCGCTTCTGCGGGCAGCCCTGCAGCGCGGGAACCTTATTGCGCTTCGCGGCGGGTTCGCGCCCGTTGGCGATGAGCTGGTTGATGGTCGGCATAGACCCTCTTTCAAACCTACTTCCAAACGCAAGCCCCGCAGGGGTGGCACATGCCGCCCCGCGGGGGTGAGACCCGTGGTCGCGACCTAAGCCCCCGAACGGGTCGGGCAGCGGCGCCGCGAACGATGGTGCCTGCAAACGACGGCTCACCGGAACGTGTGTGCGGGTGAGCCGAGGGCGCGGAACCTAAGAGGCGGTGCGAGGCAAGTCAAGCGCCGCGGGACGGAAACACCGATGCAGCTCCCTACAAAGACGAAAGCCGGCGATGCGGAGATCGGCGGCTTTCATTCAGGGCAGCTCGCGGGTAGCGGGCCGAGGACCCGCCACCCGACAACCTGTTCGGAGTTGAGGCGCTTACTCCGCCGCCTGCCGGTTCCCCGGCAACGCCGGCGTCCGGGTCTCGGGCACCGAACGCGCCTCGTCCCGGCCCGCTGCGAGCGAACGCATCCGGTTCATCACGGCGCCCGTGCCCGCCGGGATCAGGCGCCCGACGATTACGTTCTCCTTGAGCCCCATCAGCGTGTCGACCTTCCCGGCCGTCGCCGCTTCCGTCAGCACCCGTGTCGTCTCCTGGAACGACGCCGC
>DATAPS010000259.1:0-5934 GCA_036265085.1 Acetobacteraceae bacterium
AGTCGCTTCGACCAGAGACGAAATCTGTCCCGAGTGGTAAATACCGAGCCCAATGAGACGCGCAAGATGTCTCAGTTCATTGTTTCTATAGGAGTCACCTAACCGGAGCACACCGACCGCCCCGCCCCGAGCTGACCCTGCCGTCCGCCATCGATCGCGCTCCTCAACTACGCGGATGCGGCCCTCGCCGCCCTGCCTGCCGCCTCGTCCCCGCCGCCCGTCCAGGCCGCTCGTCACGGGCACGACGGGCCCGCTCACGACGCGCATCGCGAACGTCGCGGCGGAACTCGCAGCGTTCCGGGCCCGACCGCGCAGCTCGCGCCCCCCCCACTCGTGACCCTCTACCCCCCTGCCGCCAAAGGACGGCCCGACGCGACCACGCGCGTGGGGGGGCCCTTTTTGCGGATGGGACCCGCCGATCGCATAGTATCTACTGAGGCGGAGGGGGTTTTCGTCGGATGGGACCCATTCGACGGATAGTGTCTGCGGCGCGCGCACGCTCGGTCCGAAATGGGTCCCCTCCAACAGGTCCCATCCGGGAGTCGCGTTCCGTCCTGGTTGTCGCGCACCATTGATATCTCGGAACGGGTGTGCTCGGCTGCGCCGATCACAGAACGTGCCAGCGCATGCCGAGCCGTTTCTTCGAAAACCCGATCCTCAACTCGCCCTACGAGTCGCCGACGCGCCACCACGACGCCGGGGGCAGCCGCGCGACCTGCCGCCGGTCGCCGACCGTCGCCGCTCCGAGCTGATCACCCCTGTTCCGAAAGCGCGCAAGAAACAGGGACGGTCGGAGCAGGCCAGCTTCGTCATGCCCGATGCGAACGACCTCTCGACCGCCGAGCAGGAATACACGACGAACAGCCTCATCAACGAGATCTTTGCGAAGTATTCGGCCTCGTCGCGATAACCCGCGATCACTTGATTGAGGACCGGGGCGAAGCGGCTGAGACCGAGCCGCGCCAGACCGTCTCGGTGGGAGGTTAGTGCGTCTGCTTCGGCGAGGAGAGCCTTCATCCTGCGACGCAGTCCGGCTTTGCTCTCGGCTCTAGCAGTTCGCTGAAAAACCTCGAACCGGCGTGACGGGTTCTGCGGGTTTCCGCGCAGCACCTGGTTTGTTCCGAGTTTTCGTCCTACCTGCGACCTCCTGGTGGATGTCCCCACATGCCGCCCGGAACGACATTGCGGGCGCGGCGGCGCAGATCGGCATCGCGGGTGAGGGGTGATGCGTCCATGTCGCGCGCTCCGCTGGCGCTCGCATGGAACGCCATGGCGCGGCGGAGGGGAAGCGCGAAGATTCCCCTGCAGGCGTCGCATGGTCGGATGACCGGAGCCGCGGTATAGACGCCCACGTGCCTGAACGGTCCGGAACGACGGGAGATACGACAACAATGAGCGCAACCGCTTTCGAGACGACGAGCCTGCTCGCCCGCGATCTCCCCGCGCCCGCGCCTCGGTGGTCAGGATTCCCGCCGTACAATTTTGTCGGCGGGCATAACGACCCCGTCGAGATCCCCGCCGATGCGCTCGCCGATGCCGCAGCGTCGGTGATCCGGCGCGAGGGATCGAAGCTCGCGATGTACAATCTCGCGCACGGGCCGCAGGGCTACGAGACGCTGCGTGATTTCGTGGCCGACAAGCTGCGCAGCCATCGCTCGATCGACTGCATGCGCGACGATATCCTGATCACCTCGGGCTCGGGCCAAGGCATCGACATCATCAGCCGCTTGTTCCTCGAGCCGGGCGATACCGTGCTGATCGAGGAGTACTGCTATGCCGGTGCGGTCGGCAAACTGAAGCGCATGGGGATGAACGTCGTCGGCATTCCGCTCGACGCGCATGGCATCCGCATCGACGCGCTTGCCGAAATCCTGGACGATCTCAGGGTGCGGAGCGTGCGGCCCAAGTTCATCTACACGATCCCGACCATCCAGAACCCGACCGGCAGCATCCTGCCGCTGGATCGGCGGCACCAACTGGTCGCGCTCGCACGTGAACACGGCGTGCTGGTGTTCGAGGACGAGTGTTACGCGGACCTCGTGTGGAGCGGTGACTCGCCGCCGGCTCTCTACGCGCTCGACCCGGGCTGCACAGTGCACATCGGCTCATTCTCGAAGACGCTCGCACCCGCGCTGCGGGTCGGCTACGCGGTCGCGCCCTGGCCGATCCTGTCTCGCATGATTGCGTGCAAAGGCGACGGCGGAACGGGCGCGGTCGACCAGATGGTGGTCGCGGAGTATTTCAGCCGCAATTTCGACTCGCATGTGCAGCGGCTGACCGGCGTTCTGCACGAGAAGCGGGACACGATGATCGACGCGATGAAGCAGCACTTCGGTACAGTGGCCGAGCTGTGGGAGCCGGCAGGCGGCATCTTTCTCTGGCTGAAACTGCCCGACAGCGTCGACGTCCGTCAGCTGATCAAGCCCGCCGCCGATGCCGGGATCGCGTTCAATCCGGGCCCAGAATGGGCGTGCGATTCCGAGGCGGCGAAGTCGCATTTGCGGCTCTGCTTCGGGCTTCCGTCGAAACAGCAGATCCGCGAGGGCGTCGCGGCGTTCGCGCGCGTCTGCTTTGAGCAGACGGGCATTCCCGCCGTCAGCGCAAACGTGCGTCGCGCGTAACGGAGCGGCTCACGCCCGCCCCGGGGCGATGAACTCCCACGGCGGGTATTCCTGGGTGATATCGGTGATGACCTCGACCAAGGCCGGGCTGCGCGCCGCAAGCGCTTCGGTCACCGCGCCGCGGAGAGCGCTGGCATCGTTGGCGCGCCAGTAGGGCACGCCGAAGCTGCGGGCGTAGAGTTCGAAATCCGGGTTGCGCAGCGCGGATCCGGCGTCGCGGCCGTCGTACAGACGGCGCTGGTCGCGCAGCACGTTGCCGTAGGCGGAGTTGTTGAACAGCACGGTCACGAGATTGATTCCGTGTTGCACCGCGGTCGCCAGCTCCGCGCCGCCGAACAGGAACCCGCCGTCGCCCGTGACCGCGATCACCGCTCGGTCGGGCTGACCGACCTTTACGCCGAGCGCAGTGGGGAAGCCCGCCCCGAGCGTGCCGGAGAAACCCGACGTGATCAGCGAGCGCGGGCTGTAGAACGGGAACCCGAACCAAGAGACGTAGCCGACCTGCGTCATCTCGTCGCAGAGAATCCCATCCTCGGGGAGCGCCTCGCGGATTGCCTCGAGATACGAGAGTTGCGGCTGCACCTTCCGGATTGCTGCCGCGGCGTCGCTCTTTACGCGGGCGATCGCCTCAGCCCGCGCTGGCTCGCTACGCGGCTTGACGCCGGCGGTGAGCGCGCGCGCAGCGTCGCCGGCATCCGCGACGATCCCGATATCGACCTTGAGGCGCCGCATCTCCGCGGGATCGATATCGATGCGCGCGACGGTGAGCCCACGCGGCGCCTCGCCCCAGCGCCCGAGCGGCACGTCGAGCCGCGTGCCGAAACCGACGAGGACGTCGGTCTCCTGCCAGAGCCTGTAACCGGCCGGCGCCGTAAGGCCGAGGGGATGCCGGTCGTCGACGACGCCGCGCCCGCTGCGGAACGACACCACCGGCGCGCCGGTCCGCTCGGCGAGCGCGAGAATCTCAGCGCCCGCACCCTGGGCGCCGCCGCCGACCCAGATCATCGGTGCTTTCGCTCCGTCGAGCAGTGCCGCCAGTTTCGCGATCTTTTCCGGATCGGGGGTTGGTGCCGGCACCGGCGGGAGCGGGTCGTGCGGCATCACCTCGGACGATGCGGGGAACTGATCGAGCGGCATTTCCAGCGCCACCGGCCCGCGGCGGCCCGACGTCATCTCCTGGAAAGCGCGGGCGACGAGATGCGGCACCTGGGCGGGATGCTCCATCCGGTCGGCGTATTTCAGCAGGCTCCGCAGCGTCGCGAGCTGATCCGGCAGTTCGTGCAGCTGGCCGCGGAGGCGGCCGATCATCGGTCCGGGGACCTGGCCGGTGAGGCAGAGCACCGGCGCGTTCACACCCCACGCCGTCGCGAGCGCGGCGGTGGTGTTCAGCACGCCCGGGCCGGGGACCACCGCGTAGGCTGCCGGGCGGCCGGTCGCGCAGGCATAGCCCAGCGCCATATACGCGGTGCCCTGCTCGTGCCGCGCGTTGATCAGGCGAAGCTGGTTGGATGCGCGTGCGAACGCATCGAACAGGCCATAGACCTGGACACCGGGTAGGCCGAACACCGTGTCGATGCCGTGCCGAAGCAGGCTGTCGACGATCGCCTCGCCGCCGGTCATTCGTGGCATGCTCGCTCCTTCATAACGATGCGTCTCATTGAACCGACAACCGCGGGTCGGTGACATCGCGCAGGCCGTCGCCGACCATGTTGAGGCCGAGCACCAGCAGCAGGATCGCGATGCCCGCGAAGATCGAGAGCCAGGGCGCGTCGAGGATGTTTTCGAACCCATCGCGCATCATGCCGCCCCATGTCGGGGTCGGCGGCCGCACGCCGAGGCCGACGAAGGCCAGCGAGGCCTCGGTACGCACCGCCGCCGCCATCCACAGCGTGCCCATGATGAGCACCTCGCTCAGGATGTTCGGCAGGATATGCACAAGCAGGATGCGGCCGTGCGAGAAGCCGAGAGCGCGACCGGCTTCGATGAAGGTGCGCTCCTTGAGCGAGAGCACCGGCGCGCGCGCGATGCGGGCGAAGGGTGCTACCGCGGTCAGCCCGATCGCGAAGATCAGGTTGCGCAGCGCCGGGCCGAGGAGTGCCACTGTGACGAGGCCGAGGATCAGGCTCGGGAAGGATAGCAGCACGTCCATGCACTGCATCACGAAGCGGTCGAAACGTCCGCCGGCGTATCCGCTCACGATGCCGATCGCGCCGCCCACGACGATCGCGGCGGCGGTGGAGGCGACGGCCACGATCAGCGAGATGCGTGCGCCCCAGAGCAGGCGGGACAGCACGTCGCGCCCGTAGGCATCGGTGCCGAGCCGGTAGTCGGCCGAGGGCGGTTGCAGGCGACTGATGATGTCCTGATCGAGCGGATCGTGCGGCGAGAGCCATGGGGCGAATACTGCACTCGCGACGACGAGCAGGCACAGCACCGTCCCAATCAACGCCGACGGATTGGAGACCAGCCGCCGCACAATCGGCGCGTGCGAAACACCGAGCGCGGCGCTCATACCTGCACGCGCGGATCGATCACGCCGTAGACGATGTCGGTGACAAGGTTCACGACCACGATCAGCAGGCAATAGCCGACCATGAGACCTTGCAGCATGGTATAGTCGCGCTGGTTCAGCGCGCCGACGATCAGGCTGCCGAGCCCCTGGCGGTTGAACACGATTTCCGTCAGGGCGGAGTTGCCGAGCAGGATGCCGGCGTAGAGGCCGACGACCGTGACGACCGGCAGCGCCGCATTGCGCAGCCCGTGCGTGTACACGACGCGGTGTTGCGTCACGCCTTTCGCGCGTGCGGTGCGGATGTAGTCCTCGCCGAGCACCTGCAGCATGGCGCTGCGCGTCACGCGGATGACATAGGCCGCCATCACGAGCCCGAGCGTCAGCGCGGGCAGCACCAGCTTTCGAAGGTTCCCGAACACGTCGCCGTTCTGCAAGTCGCCGAGAACGGGGAAGATGCGCCAGTGCACCGCGAAAGCAAGCAGCAGGAAAATTCCGGAAACGAACACCGGGAAGGAGAGGCCAACGAGTGAAAGCAGACGTGAGGCGTAGTCGACGATACGGTTCCGGTGGAGCGCGGAGGCGACGCCGATCGGCACGCCGGTCGCGACGCCGACGATCACCGCGGCAAGCGTCAGCTCGATCGTCGGCGGCAGCGAGCCGACGATGCGATGCAGGATCGGCTCACCGGTCGCCATGCTGGTGCCGAAATCCCCGGTGAGCGTCCGGCCCATGAAGCTCGCATATTGCTGCCAGATCGGCCGGTCGAGGCCGAGCTTCTCGTCGAGCGCCTTGACGGCCGCA
>DATAPS010000260.1:0-2625 GCA_036265085.1 Acetobacteraceae bacterium
CGCGTCGGCGTCGTCGGAGTTCGGCGGCTCCATCGCGACCATCGCGAGCAGCTGGAACATGTGGTTCGGGACCATGTCGCGCAACGCGCCGGTCGCCTCGTAGAAGCGCGCCCGCGTCTCCACGCCGACCGTCTCGGCGGCGGTGATCTGCACATGGTCGATATACTCGCGGCGCCACAGTGGCTCGAAAATGCCGTTGGAGAAGCGCAGCGCCATGATGTTCTGGACCGTCTCCTTCCCGAGGAAATGATCGATCCGATAGACCTGACTTTCGTCGACTTTCTTAAGGATCTGCGCATTCAGCGCCTTTGCGGAATCGAGGTCGTGGCCGAACGGCTTTTCGATAACCACGCGGCGGAAGGCGCCGTTTTCCTCACGCATAAGCCCCGCTTCGGCGAGCTCGTCGACGATCGGACCGAAGAAGCGGTCCGCGACCGCGAGATAGAACACCGCGTTCCCGTGTCCATCGGCGGCGTGACGCTCCGCGAGCGTCTCGCCAACCCGCTTGAACGTCTCCGGCTTACCGAAATCGCCGGGCAGGTAGTGCAGGCGCCCGCGTAGCCAGCCCCACGCATTCTCATCGAGCTTGTCTGCGGCGAACTCCCCGCCTTTCTCGCTGATGAAGGAGTGCATCGTCTTGCTCTGCGCGTCGCGGAACGCGGTGTCGTCCTGTTCGACGCGATCGACGCCGATCACGCTGAAGGCGTCCGGCAGCAGCCCGGCGGAGGTCATGTTGTAGAGCGCCGGCATCAGCAATCGCTTGGTCAGATCGCCGCCCGCGCCGAAGATCACCAGCGTCGAGGGCGGCGCGGGCGCCGCGCGGGCGAGCAGCGAGACGTCTTGCGTGAGCCGGTCGGCGATGCTGTCCATGACCACTCCTTCAGGTCATGGCCGGGCTTGACCCGGCCATCCACGCGGTCGCGCCAGCCTGCGGCTTAGGTCCGGCGGCACGACGTGGATGCCCGGATCAAGTCCGGGCATGACCTATTGACTAACACGACTCGTGACGCTCGTTCCGGCTAATGCGGCTCGACGTGGCCGCCGAACTTGAAGCGCATCGCCGAGAGCAGCTTGTTGGCGAACATCGCGTTGCCGCGGCTGCGGAACCGCGCGTAGAGCGCCGCCGACAGCACGTCCGCGGGCACGCCCTCCTCGACTGCCGCTTCCACTGTCCAGCGGCCTTCGCCGGAGTCGGAGACGTCGCCGTGGAAGTTCGATAGGCTCGGATTTTCGGCCAGCGCCGACGCCGTGAGGTCGAGCAGCCACGACGAGATCACGCTGCCGCGCCGCCAGACCTCGGCGCAATCGGCGAGGTCGATGTCGTAACGCTCGTTCTGCGGCAGGTCCTTCGAGGTCTTGTTCTTGATCACGTCGAAGCCCTCGGCGTAGGCCTCCATGATCCCGTATTCGATGCCGTTGTGCACCATCTTGACGAAGTGCCCGGACCCGGCGGGGCCGCAATGCATGTAGCCGTTGACGACGCGCTGGTCTCGGTTGGCGGCACGCTCGGGCGTCTTCGGGATGTCGCCCATGCCGGGCGCGAGCGCGGAGAGGATCGGGTCGAGGTGATCGACAGCGGATTTCTCGCCGCCGATCATCATGCAGTAGCCGCGCTCGAGCCCCCAGACGCCGCCCGAAGTGCCGACATCGACATAGACGATGCCCTTCTCGCGCAGCTTGGCGGCGCGGCGGATGTCGTCCTTGTAGAAGCTGTTGCCGCCGTCGATGATGATGTCGCCGCTTTCCATCATGCCGGCGAGCGCCTCGACGGTCTGCTCGGTGATGTGTCCCGCCGGCAGCATCACCCAGACCGCGCGCGGCTTGGCGAGCGCCTGCACCATGTCGTGCAGATCCTTCACCCCCTTCGCGCCCTCCTTGGCAATGCGCGCGATCGCTTCGGCGCTCGCGTCGAACACGACGCATTCGTGGCCGTGGCGCATCAGGCGGATGCTGATGTTGCCGCCCATGCGGCCGAGTCCGATCACGCCGAGTTGCATTTTCGCTCCTTCGTCAAATCCGATGCCGGGCCGCCTTGCTCGAAAGGTTGCGGCGGGTGGTAGGGCGGGTCTCGACCCGCCGGCCGTCCCGAGACAGAGATGGCGGGTCGAGACCCGCCCTACGGGTAAGGGGCGGCCGGCGGAATCCCATTGTTACGACAAGGCGTGCTCGATCGCCTGCTTGATGCGCGCCAGCCCCTGCTCGAGATCGCCGCTGATGTGCACGCGCAACGCTCGCCGCTTGCGTGCGGCCAGCACGTCGAAGTCGCCGCGCGCCTGCGCCGCCTTGACGATGCCGAACGTGTAGCGCTCGCCGGGCACCGGCAGATCCGCCGGATCGTCCGCAGTGATCTGGAGAAACACGCCGCTGTTCGGGCCGCCCTTGTACGCCTGTCCCGTCGAGTGCAGGAAGCGCGGGCCGAATTCGGCGACGGTCGCCACGCGCTTCCTCTCGCGGATGAACAGGCGCATCTCCTGCAGTGCCGCGCGGTGTGTTTCGTTGCGCTCGATGTAGGCGAGGGTCGCGCAGTAGTCGCCTTCGCCGAGGCGCGCGAAGTGCTTGCAGAAGGCGTCGTCGACCGTGTCGGCGCGCGTCGACGCCGTGTTCCGCTGATCGGCGAACAGCTTG
>DATAPS010000261.1:0-6438 GCA_036265085.1 Acetobacteraceae bacterium
GAGCAGCAGGTGTCGTTGTACGACGAGAAGGTGGTCGTGGAGCGTCGCCGCCCGGCGACCGACGCGGCGACCGAAGAGGGCTTCACGGAACTGACCATCGAAGTGGTCGAGACCTCGGAGGTCCCCGTCGTGACGAAGGGCGTGCATGTGCGCGAGGAGATCGTCGTTCGCAAACAGCGGAGCAAGCGCCAGACGACGGTGCGCGGGACCTTGCGTCGGGACGAGATCGAGGTCGAAGAGTCCGACCGGACTCGGCCAGCGACACTCGCCCACGCGGCGCGAGTCGAAAGCCTTCTTGGAACAGAAAGAGATCTTCGGCGGAGCCGCTGAAGAAGTTCAGGGAATCATATCAATCTCGGCGATCATTCCATATCCGGGCCACCCCGACGCCGGACGGATCGCGGTGGGGCCGGAAACGCCGGTTACCCTCGGACGATCGGCTGTTAGGCACCTCGCTCCCATGACGCTGGCTTTCAGCCTCGTCGACTCCGGCTCGATGCGGTCCCGCCGACGCACTCCAGTCTCGCCAAACCTCAGCCCAGCGCCGCCCGAACCCGCCGGTCGTAGTCGTCGGCCAGCGCGTGCAGCGCCGACGCCCCGGCCCCCGTAAACGACGGCCCGTGCATCAGCGCGAGCGTGCGCGGCGACAGCGCCGCGAGCCTGCGGATCGTGGCGCCCATGCCGGGATGCAGGCTCGACGCGCGGAACATGTCCTCGGCGGCAATCGCCGGGCCGACCACGTCGCCCGTCGTCAAAGCGGGGCCGTCGCCCAGCTGCGTGAACAGGTCGCCGCAGAGCAGCGTCGCGCTCGTTTCTTCGTAGAGGACGCCCGCGTCCCAGCCATGCGGGATGTGCGGCGTGTCGAGCCAGCGCACGCGCCGTCCGCCGCCGAGCTCGATCACGTCCCCGTCGGCCAGCATCCGCGGCGTCCGGTCGGCCAGGTCATTCAGCGACACCATGCAGCCGACGGGGCCGTGCATCGCCTCGGCGTGCGGCGCCACCGCGAGCCACTCGTTGAGCGCGCCGCACTCGTCGGCCTCGTAATGGCCGAAGGCGATCCAGCGCAGCTGCTCGGTCGGAATGATGCGGGAGAAGGCCTCGCGCACCAGCGGGAACATGCGGCGCAGGCCGGTGTGGAACAGCAGCGGTTCGTCGCCGAGCACGAGGAACTGGTTGAACGCGAAGCCGGCCGGCGGAGCGATCTCCGGCACGAAGGTCGAGAGCCGGTAGATGCCGTCGGCGATCTCGGCGGTCCTGGTCTCCACTTCGCGTCATCCCCTGTGGAAGGCCGGCGGGACGCCGGCGTTTATTTGGCCCGTCCGGCCAGCGAACAGCCGCTCGAGCGACCTCGAGCGGCGTCTCCGTCAGCGTTGAAGGCGTCGAACCGCCCACCCGATGCCGGCGGTCAGAGCCAGAACGCCGAACGCGGCGATCATGCTGCCATCGGTCAGCCAGAGCGTCAGCAAGAACCCGATGACGGCCGCGATCGCCGCGTACTTGTTCTCGATCAGCAACCGGACATCCTCCTCGCTCGAAACTGCTTATCACCGACACGACCGTTTCCAAACCGTCGGCGCCGGGCCGGAGCCGTGACCGCACCGATAACAATGCGTTGCCGATTTCATTGACGCTTGCGCCAACGCCCGCGAATGTTCATGTTACGTTCCATGACAGATGCGACCTCCCCTTCCCCCACCGAGAGCTTCGCCCAGATCATCGGCATCGTGTGCCACCTGATCCGGACGTGGTTCGCGGGCGGGCGCGAGCTGTGGCCGCTGATGCGCCTGACCATCGCCCGCGCGCGCCGCGCCGAGCGCCGCTTCCAGGCGCTGATCGCGATGATCGAAGCCGGCACGCTCCATTCGCCGCGCCCGCACATGTCGCCGTCCGAGCGCAAGTCGGCCACGCCGCGGCCTGCGCGCGTGCCCGGCCGGGCGATCGACCGGCTGCGCCCGCTGATCCGCTACAATGCCGGAGCGGTCGCGTATTGGGGTTCTCGATTGCAGTCGCTGCTGGCGACGGCGGAGACGCGGGCGCTGATCGCCGCCGAGCCGGAGCGGATGGGCCGCCTCCTGCGCCCGATCTGCCGGACGCTCGGGGTCGCCGTTCCCGAAACGCTGCGCCTGCCGCCGCGCCCGCGCCCGCGCCCGCGCCCGCGTTCGTGCAAGCCGCACCCGCGCAAGTCGTGCCCGCGCCGCGCCGCCTCCCGCGCACCGGCCGAACCGCTCGAACACGCCGACACGATCGCCGGGCCACGCCGCGCCACGTTCCGCGCGCGCCGCGGCCGGCTCATGATCCAGCTGTCCGAGGGCGTCTCCGTCCCGGTGGCCGTTTCAAAAAATCGGGGGTGAGGGGGCGGGTATTTGCATGACCCTATCGTTACGATATCAAAACTAACCTCAGTCCGCCTCCGCCGGCTGCGCCGCCAGCGATCGGCGCGCCGGCCGAAGCAGCAGCGCCAACGGCGCGACCATCAGGCTCAGGATCATCAAGGCGCGGAAGTCGTCGATATAGGCGATCAGCGTCGCCTGCTGCGTGATCACCGCGTCGAGCGACGTCTGTCCTGCCGCCGTCGTCGGATCCCAGAACCGCGTGACCGCCGGATTGCGGAACATCGTGTTGTAGGCGCTGACGACGCGGGAGATCGTCTCGTGATTGACCTGCGTGTTCGACACGAGCTGCGCCGCCATCACGGAGATGCCGATGCTGCCGCCCATGTTGCGGATCAGCGCGTAGATGCTGGTGCCCTCCGTCCGCATCTGCGACGGCAAGGTCGCGAAGGCCAGCGTGCTCAGCGGAATGAAGATCAGCCCGGTGCCCGCCCCCTGGAGCAGCCCGGCGGAGAGGATGACAGAGGGCGACACGTCCGCGGTGAACTGCGACATTTCCCAGAGCGCGGTCGCGTTCATGCAGATCCCCGCGATCAGCTTGATGCGGATGTCGATGCCGCGCAGTCCCCGGCCGATCACCAGCATCGACAGGATCGTGCCGAGGCCCCGCGGCCCCATGATGAATCCCGCCTGCTCCGCGGGATATCCGGCGACGTCCTGGAGAAACGGCGCCATGAGCGAGATCGTCGCCTGCATGATCATCGCGTTGGTCGCATGGAACAGCACGGCGACGCTGAAATTGCGGTCGATGAACAGGCGCGGCCGCACGAACGGACGGTCGGTGGTGAAGGTGTGGGCAAGGAACAGATAGAACGCGCTCCCGCTCACCAGCGCCTCGATGATGATCTCGGTCGAACTGAACCAGTCCAGCTCCGCACCGCGGTCGAGCATGAGCTGGAACGATCCCACCGCGAGGCTCAGCGTGCCCAGCCCCATCCAGTCGAGCCGGCTCTCGCGCCGCGGGCTATCGGAGAGGAAGATGAACAGGCCCAGGAACGCCAGGGTGCCGAACGGCAGGTTGACGTAGAAAACCGCCCGCCAACTGTATTCCTCGGTCAACCAGCCGCCCAGCGTCGGCCCCAGGATCGGCCCGATGATCGTCCCCATCCCCCACCACGACATCGCCGAGGCGTGCTGTTCCGGCGGATAAGTGTCGAGCAGCACCGCCTGGCTCAGCGGGATCAGCGACGCGCCGAACATCCCCTGCAGCAGCCGGAAGCCGACCAGCTGTTCCAGCGAGGTCGAGGCGCCGCACAGCATCGAGGCGAGGGTGAAGCCGCCGACGGCCGTGAGGAACAGTCGCCGCCGCCCGAACCGCCCCGCGAGCCAGCCGGTCGGCGGCGTCATGATCGCGGCGGCGACGATGTAGGAGGTCAGCACCCAGGCGATCTGGTCCTGGCTCGCGGAGAGGCTGCCCTGCATGTGCGGCAGCGCCACGTTGGCGATGGTGGTATCGACCGATTGCAGGATCGTCGACAGCATGACGCAGACGGTGATGGCGCCGCGGTTGAAGGCGCCCCCCCGCCTCATAGCGGCGTTTCCGCCGCGGTCGCCTCCTTCGCCAGCGGCGAGAGGCCGAGCAGGCTCGCGACCACCGGCGGCATCGCGCGCCGATGATGCGTGTCGACGGTGACGACGACGCTCATCCCGGCCCGCAGCACCGGCTTGTCCGCGGCCATGTCCACACGGATCTCGACGGGGATGCGCTGCACCACCTTGATCCAGTTGCCGCTGGTGTTCTGCGCCGGTAGCAGGGCGAACTCGGCACCGCTCGCCGGGCTCAGACTCTCGACCTGCCCTTCCCACTGCACGCCTGGATAGCTGTCGACCGTGATGATCGCGGTCTGACCCGACCGCACGTAGGTCAGCTCGGTCTCCTTCGGATTGGCCTCCACCCAGACATGATCGGCGGCGACCAGCGCGAAGGCCGGCTGGGCGGCGGCGAGATAGGCGCCGGGCTGGACATTGTGGACCTGGGTGACGATGCCGGCGAACGGCGCCCGTACCGTCGCATGACGCAGCTGCCGCTGAGCTTCGTCGAGGTCGGCCGCCGCCGCCCTCACGCGGGGATGCTCCTCGACCGGGATGTTCGGGTCTCCGGCAAGGTTGGCGACGATGCCCGTCAGCTCCTTGGCGAGCATCCGCAGCTTCTCCTGCGCCGTATCGAGATCGTGGCGCGCCAGATCAAGCTGCGACGTCGCGGCCGCGCCGTGCTGGGCGAGGTCGGATTTCCGTTCGAACTCGCGCTGATAATAGGCGATGTCGATCTGCGCCTGCCGCATGGACTCGAGCTTCTCGCCATAGCTCGCCTTCAGCGCCTCGATGTCGGTCCGAGTCGCCGCGAGCTGGCCCTCCGCCCGCGCCACCGCGTTGCGCAGCCGCCCATCTCGGAGCCGATAAAGGACGTCGCCAGCCGCCACCCGCTGGTTCTCATGCACGTCGACGGACTTGACGGTCCCGCCGATATCCGCGGCGATGTCCACCTTGTCGGCGTGGACGTAGGCGTTGTCGATCGACACGTACCGCCCGCCGGTCAGATAGGTGTAGAGGACGATCGTCACGATCAGGACCGGGCCGCCCGCGAGCAGCGCCCATCGCAAATTCCGGCGGCGAGGCGAGGTCGGCGCGCGGGTGGCCGGTTCGCTCGGCGTCCCCCTTAGGGTCGCTCCGACGTGGCCGTCAGCCATTATCCGCTATTCGCACGAAGCGGTTGCCTTCGATGAAGATCCGATGACCCGGGGACTTTGCGGGCGCGCAGCCCCACTGCTGGTCTGAGTTTTGCTCCATTATCGGCGGAGCGCAATGATAAGCACGCGGAAACCACCCGTGCACTCACGGCTTTCGCCCCTGCGGCGAAATGCGCGATGTAGGGCAGATGCCGTTCCCGACCTGGCTTCCGATCCTCCTCGGCTTCCTCACCGCCGTCGGCCCGATCTCCACCGATATGTATCTTCCGGCCTTCCCGGCGATCGACGCGGAAGTCGCCGGCGTCACCGGGGCGGCGCAGATCACGCTGGCGACGTGGTTCCTGGGCCTCGCCGTCGGGCAGATGACGCAGGGAACCCTGTCCGACCGCTATGGACGACGCTGGCCGCTTATGGCCGGGACGGCAGTCTATGCCCTGGCTTCCGCCGGCTGTGCGCTCTCGCCCAACTTGGCAGTGCTGGCGATCTGCCGGTTCTTCGCGGGTGTCGGTGGATCCGCGGGCATGGTGATCCCGCGCGCCGTGGTCCGCGACCTCGCCGACGGCCATGCGGCGGCGCGGCTGCTGAGCCGGCTGATGCTGGTCATGGGCGCGGCGCCGATCCTCGCGCCGACCATGGGCAGCCTCGTCCTCAGCGTCGCCGACTGGCGGACGATCTTCTGGATCGGCGCGGTCTTCGGCGCCCTGTGCTGCGTGCTCGTGCTCATCCTGCTGCCGGACACGTTGCCCCCCAACCGGCGGCTGAAGCTCGGAGTCGCGGCGCAGCTCACGCGCTGGGGCGGCATCATCGTTGAGCGCGGCTTCATCACGAACGTGCTGCTCGGCGGCTTCTCGATGTTCGGCATGTTTGCCTTCCTCGGTGGCTCGCCGTCGGTGTTCATCGAACATTTCCACCTCGCGCCCTCGTTCTACGGCGCGATCTTCGGGTGCTCAGCCTGCGGGCTGATCGTGGCCTCCCAGCTCAACCCCATCCTGCTCGGGCGGTTCGGGCCGAACCGGATGCTGCACGCGAGCACGCGGACGATGCTGACCGCCTGCATCGTGCTGACCGTCGTCGCGTTCTCCGGCTCGGGCAGCTGGATCGCGGTGGCGGCGCCGATCGCGGTGGCGATGAGCTGTCAGGGATTCACCGGCCCGAACGCGACAGTCGCCGCGCTCAGCCGCCACGGGGCGACGGCGGGCAGCGCGTCGGCGCTGATGGGTACCATCCAGTTCGTGCTCGGCGCGGTCAGCGGCGTGCTCGTGGGCGAACTGGCGGACGGGACGGCACGGCCGATGGCCCTGCTCATGCTATTCGGCGCGGTCGGGGCTGCCATATGCGATCTGTGCAGGCCCAAGCCCAAG
>DATAPS010000262.1:0-3509 GCA_036265085.1 Acetobacteraceae bacterium
TCCTGTTCCTGGCCGAGAACGGCGAGGACGACCGTAACGTCATGGTCAACACGATCGCCCCGGTCTGGGACGGCAACGAGACGTGGCTGGTGCTCGGCGGGGGCGGATTGTTCGCCGTCTTTCCGCTCGCCTACGCGATCATCATGCCGGCGCTCTATCCGACCATCATCGCAATGCTGCTCGCGCTGGTGTTCCGCGGCGTCGCGTTCGAGTTCCGCTTCCGCGCCGGCACGCAGGGTGGCCGGCGCTTGTGGGATTTCGCGTTCTGCGCTGGTTCGCTTCTGGCGGCGGTGTGCCAGGGGCTGACGCTCGGGGGATTGCTTCAGGGCATCCACGTCGAGAACGGCCGCTATGCCGGCGGATGGTTCGATTGGCTCGATCCGTTTACGGTGCTCTGCGGCGTCGCCGTGGCGGTCGGCTACGCGCTGAACGGCGCGACGTGGCTCGTGTGGCGCACGGAAGGAAGGCTGCAGGGGGAGTGCCGGCGTCGCGCACGTTATCTTGGCGTCGCGACGCTCGCCTGCATCATCGCGGTGAGCGTGTGGTCGCCGTTGCTCGACAACCACTTCGCGGCGCGCTGGTTCTCGTGGCCGGGGATCGCGCTGACGAGCCCGGTGCCGATCCTGGTGGCGTTGCTGGCGTGGCGCTTCTTCACGGCGCTCACGCCCAGGCACCACATCACCCCGTTCCTGTGCGTGCTCGGCTGGTTCGTGCTGTGCTTCGCGGGGCTGGGGATCAGCGTCTACCCGCACATCGTTCCGCCCGACATCACGATCTGGGACGCTGCTGCGCCGCCCGGAAGCCAGGCGTTTCTGCTGGTGGGCGCGGTCGTGCTGATCCCGATGATCCTGGTCTACAACGCGATCGCGTACACCGTATTCCGCGGGAAGGTGACCGCGGCGATGCACTACGAGTGACGATGCGGAGGCGCATGTGTCCGACGTAAAGCCGTTTCGCAATCGCGCCGGTCTGCGGTCGCGGTTACTTTGGTTCGCCGGCCTCTACGCGGCGGGCGTCCTCGTGACGGTCGTCGTCGCTGGATTGCTGAAGGCGGTCTTGCTGTAGCACGCGGTAGTCGGGGGACGCCGCGCCGCGCAGCGCAGCGGCGACGTCGGTGACGATCCGGTCGGCGATGCCGACGCGGAAGTGCCACGCATCCCAGTAATGATCGGGCTCCGTGGTGACCGGCGAGAGGAACGCGAAGTCGATGACCGTCGCGCGGTCGAGCCCGCCTGCGATCTCCGCGACGCGGCGCTTGCACTCGGCGAGCCACGCGCCGGCACGCGTGTCCGGCTGTGGAATGAGGCGGAAGCTGACCGCCGAGAACAGCAGCACCTTGCGCGTTTGCGGCGGCAGCTTCGCGAGATCGTGGCGCAGCAGATCGATCCCCGGCATGGACCAACGCGCCGGGTCATCGCCGAGGTCCGGCGGCTGCCAGGGCTCGGCCGGACTCATCAACGCGGCGACGCGGGCCGGATCGTAGCGGCTCTCGTCGGGGACGAAGCGCGTGTAACCATCAAGGCCGTAGACGCGCCGCTTGAGCCCGGTCCACTCCGCGAAGGCCTGCCCCGCGCGCTCCACGGCGTAGAGATTGGCCACGTGGAGATAGTCGGCCCAGCGCGAGCCGCCGTAGAGCCAGTCGGGGAACGCGAATTCCGGCGTGTGCTCGACGAAACCGCCCGGATCGACGCACCACGGCAGATCGAGCCCGATCATCACCACGCGCGGCGCAGGGTGGCGCGCGAGGAACACGTCCAGCAGGCGCGACTGTTCGTAGGCGGTCGCGCTGTTCATCGACAGATTGGCGAAATGCGCGCCGAACATCTGATCGAGGAGGGCCGGGCGGAACAGGCGGCTGACCGACGTGCCGAAGACGGCGCTGTCGAATTGCGGGCTGCGGGCGAGGAAGGGGAACGAATAGCGCGCGTTGCCATCGACCGGCCAGCGCGCGAACGGCGCGGAGACCGGCAGGTCGCCGAACGGGTTCGTCAGCACAACGAAAAGGTAGACGAACAGCGCGGCGCCGCCACCGACGCCGAACAGCGTCGCGAAGAAGCGGCGCCAGGCGGCGGCGTCAGAACTGGAAGTAGATGAAGGCATCGTGCAGCCGACCGCCGGACAAGAAGATCAGGAAGGCGAGGGCCGCGCCGGCGGGGATAGCGATCCAGCGGCTCGGACGCAGGCGGCCCAGCGCGATCTCCGTGCTGGTCGGACCGATGATCGCGAGCGCGACCGCGACCGGCAACAGCCAGCCGTCGCGCAAGGCCACATCGCCGATGCCGTTCACGCCAGCCATGCCGGTGAAGATCCGGAATGCGGTGGGGAAATCGGCGGCGCGGAACGGAACCCATGCCGCGACGACGAAGAGCAGCGTGATCGCCCAGCCGACGGGCGCGGGCATGCGCGGCAGCTTCAGACGATCCCACGCGCCGTTCACCGCCAGGCCGATTCCGTGCAACCCGCCCCAGAACACGAACTTCCAGGCAGCACCATGCCAGAGCCCGCCGATCAGCATGGTGGCGATGACGTTGCCGATGCGATGCGCTTCGCCGGCCCGATTGCCGCCGAGCGGGATGTAGACGTAGTCGCGCAGGAATCGGGACAGCGTGATGTGCCAGCGACGCCAGAAATCGCGGATCGAGACAGCGCGGTAGGGCGCGTTGAAGTTGAGCGGAAGCGTCAGGCCGACCATCAGCGCGAGGCCGACCGCCATGTCGGTGTAGCCGGAGAAATCGAAATAGATCTGCAGCGCGTAGCTGCCCGCGGCCGCCCATGCTTCGGCGGCGTTCGGCGTCGCGTGAATCGCTGCGTCGAACAGACGGTCGCTGTTGCGGGCGATCGTGTCGGCGATCGCGAGCTTCTTCGCCATTCCGATCACGAACAGGACGCCGCCGCGCGAGAGGTTCTCCCACATGCGGGGGCCACGCGGATCGGCGGCGAACTGATCGATGATCTCGTTGTGGCGGACCAGCGGCCCGGCGATGAGCTGCGGGAAGAAGCTGACGAACAGCGAGAAGTCGAGCAAGCCATAGGCGTGCCGGTCGCCGCGGCGAAGGTCGATCAAGTAGGACAGCTTCTGGAAGACGAAGAAGCTGATCCCGAGCGGCAGCACGAGATCGAGTGGCGAATAGCGCGCGCCGGCGAGTACCGCGAAAGTGGAACCGATGAAATCGGCGTATTTGAACAGTCCGAGCGCGCCGAGATTGAGCGCCATGCCGAGGATCAGGAGTGCCACCGGCCAGCGCGCGGCCGGGCTCCGGGCGATCAGTCCGAGATAGCCGCGCGCGAGTCCCCATGTCGCCAGCGCCAGACCGACGAGCAGAGGGACGTAGCGGACGTCCCACCACGCATAGAAGACGATCGACGCCGCGACGAGCACCGCCTGACGCGCGCGGCGGTGGTGCGCGACGGCGTAGAAGAGGAGCAGGACGAGCGGGAGAAAGCCGACGACGAAAGTCTGCGAGTGGAACAGCACCCGTCCGCTATCTCCGCTTCAGCCGGCCGCCACG